>JBAQUT010000062.1:0-3211 GCA_049297695.1 Alphaproteobacteria bacterium
GGGGTGTATCTGCTGGATGGTGTGACGGGGAGCGGGAAGACGGAGGTGTACTTTGAGTTGGTGGAGCGGTGTTATCAGGCTGGCAAGCAGGCCTTGGTGTTGGTGCCCGAGATTGCCTTGACGCCCCAGTGGTTGGCACGGTTTGAGGTGCGGTTTGGCGTAAAGCCGTGGGTGTGGCACAGCGGGTTGGCCGAAGGTGCCAAGCGGGCCACGTGGTGGGCGGCGTTGGAAGGCAAGGCCGGCGTGGTGGTGGGGGCGCGGAGTGCCTTGTTTTTGCCTTTTGCCAATTTAGGGCTTGTGGTGGTGGATGAAGAGCATGACCCGAGTTACAAGCAGGATGAAGCCTTCCGTTACCATGGGCGGGATGTGGCGGTGCGGTTGGGGCAAACGTGGGCGGCGCCTGTGGTGTTGGCCAGCGCCACGCCCAGTTTGGAAAGCTGGCAGCGGGCGGTGGAGGGCAAGTACAGGAGGTTAACGTTGCCTGACCGTTTTGGCGGGGCCATGGCGCCGATAACCTTGGTGGATTTGAAGGCGAACAAGACGGCGAAAGGGAAGTTTATCAGCCCTGCCTTGGCCACGGCGTTGGCGGACACAGTGGCGCGGAGGGAGCAGGCGCTGGTGTTTTTGAACCGTCGGGGCAATGCGCCCTTGCTGATGTGCACGGCGTGCGGGGTGCGGCGGGATTGCAGCCGGTGCGATGCGAGCCTTGTGGTGCATGGCAACCGCTTGCAATGCCACCATTGCGGGTTGGTGGAAGTGTTGCCCGACGAATGCCCTAGTTGCGGCAGTGCGGAGTTGGTAGCGTACGGGCCCGGCACGCGGCGGGTGTTGGCGGAAATTCAGGCCCTGTTGCCCACCGCCCGTGTGGCGGTGGCGGACAGCGATGCCGTGGGCACCGCCAAGCAGTTGGGCGAGATGGTGCGGAGCATTGAGGCGGGCGAGGTGGATGTGGTGGTGGGTACGCAAATGGTGACGAAGGGGCACCATTTCCCGAATTTAACCCTTGTGGGCGTGGTGGATGGCGACATGGGGTTGGCCCATGGGGAGTTGCGGGCGGCGGAGCGGACGTTTCAGCTTTTGACCCAAGTGGCGGGGCGGGCGGGGCGGGCCGACAAGGCGGGGCAGGTGCTGGTGCAGACGTTTGACCCCGCCCACCCGTTGTTCCAAGCGTTGATACGGCATGACCGCGACGGGTTTTATAAGCACGAACTGGCCAGCCGCAAGGCGTGGGGGCAGCCGCCGTTTGGGCGCCAAGTGGCGTTGATTGTGGACGGATTGGATAAAACCTTGGTGGAAGCAGGTGCCATGGCCTTGGCGCGGGCGTGGCCCAAGGAGGCGCCCATGCGGTTGCTGGGGCCTGCGCCAGCCCCCATGGCCAAGGTGCGGGATAAATACCGCTACCGCCTGTTGCTGAGCGGGCCCAAGGTGGAGCATGGGGCGGTGAAGGGGTGGGTGGAGAGCACGGCGTTGCCCAAGGGGGTGAGGGTGGAGGTGGATGTGGACCCTGTGAGCTTTATGTAGGGCTGAATTCGCTCATCCCGCTGAGCGAATTCCTATATCTTGGGCTATGTCGCTGGCAGATGGGCACGAAAAAGGGGCCTTTCGGCCCCAATTCCGCCGCCATGGGATTATTTGGCGGGTTTACATATCTGCTCGATTTGACTGAGTTCTTTTTGAGAGAACCCAAAAAAACTTTTCTCTATTCCATCAATGAAAGAGAAGAGTACGAGCAAACATATGAGCATAAACTTGATATCCATGGATCCCTCCATGTGGCCTGTTGGGAAACGGACATGTGCCCGTTACCGACCCCGAAGGCCCGAGAACGGGGTAGATAGAGTATACATGGGGGGGGGTAGCAAGAATGCAAGGGGTGGGTTGGAAAAAATGGGGTGTCAGGAAGTATACATTGTGGGTTGGGGGGTGGGGTATAAGGGGGTATGGAGGTATTGGCGATATGATTGTTGTTCAGGCTTTGGGGTTGGCGAAGGATGAATTGCTGTTGTTGGGTGCGGTGAGCATGAGTTTGGGGAGCATTGGCTATGTGGCCGTGCCGTGGGGCACCTTGGCCATGGGGCCTGAAGATAAAGCCTTGGCCTTGTACGAGCAGATTGAAACCGCCAACCAAGCGTATTTTGATAAATACGGTGTATGGCCCCACGAGGTGAGCAGCAACACGCCCGCCAGCAACGTGGTGGTGCTGATGAGCCGCAAGGCGTTGACGGGGGTGTATTCGGACAGTGCAGTGTACCAGCCCGTGATGGATGGTTTGCTGGAAGCCCGTGCGGATGGGTTGGTAGCCCGCCACACCTACGGCCAAGGGGGTAAAGTGATGCAAGTGGCTTTGAACGGTGGAGCTTACCGTTACGTGGTGGAATTTGACAATCTGACCATTAACCAAGCCCGTGCGTTGGACGAAAGCATTGATGGCGAGTTTGGCCCCGGCAAAGGCCGCCTGCGGATGACGGAAGAGGATGGGGTTGTGACTGCCAAGTATTTGGCGAATGCGCGGAATAAAGTGGTGGCGAGTAAGTAGGGTAGGCAGGTGATATGCGATAGGCGTTAGGCGTTATAGCTAATTCACTTTAGTTTGCGATAAGTAGGGGATTAAGGGGGTTTACCCCCTTCGTCAACGGCGTCATTCCCGCGTAGGCGGGAATCCAGGGCTTACGGCGGCAGCAGTACTGGATTCCAGGCTGCGCGCGGCGGTAATATTGAGGGTATCTGTATTGCTTGCGGGGCCGTGCTCCCTGGAATGACGCCGTTGGCGTGAGGGGGCTGACGCCCCCTCAACTCCCTACTTATCGCAAACTAAAGTGAATTAGCTATAGGTGTTGGCCTTGGGAGAGGATTGATTGGCGGAGGGTGGGAGTGTAAGCGGGGATGGGAGGGTGTTGGGTAAGGCTGTAGGTGGTGCACGGTGTGAGGTGGACAAGAACCCGTTTGGCGGGGCGGGTGGGGCTGGTTTGGAGGGGTATTACCGTGGTGGCGAGGGTGTGGGTTTGGGCGGTGGCCAGGGCTTCGGGCAGGCAGGCCGTGTGGAGGATGAGGGCGAGGGTGCCTGTGGGAGTGAGAAGGGGGATGAGGGTGTTCAGCCAGCCTGCAAGCGCGTGGGGTGGCAGGCTGTGCGCTTGGGCTTTGGTGGTGTTGGGTGTGGTGTGGCCGCGGGCGGTGGCGTGGTAGGGGGGGTTCATGAGGATGAGGTGGAAGG
>JBAQUT010000063.1:0-14365 GCA_049297695.1 Alphaproteobacteria bacterium
GTTGAGGGGGTATCTGGGGTGGGTGGGGTGGCCGAAGGAGTGGAGGGGGTATTAAAAAGCCCCTTGCGGGGCTTGGGTTAGCGGGAGGGTTGTGTTTGTTCTTGGTAGGAATGATATAACGCTTCAATCATTTTTACGGTAAGAGTTGATGGGATGCGGGGGTCTTTGAAAGGAGTGAAATCAATGTCGGTTCCTACCGCGTTGTCGTGGATGGATGTGCCCATGGTGCCAAGGTATTCGCCACCTTCGGCACCGATGCTTGGGACTTCCCAAACTTCAATGGTTTCGGCAGAAAAGGCTTGAGACGAGGTGTTTTGGAACGAGATGCGGGTGCGGTACACTTTCCCATCAACCGTGATATCGGGGAGGACGGTGCCTTGGGGTGCGGATGCCGTTTTCTGGGCTGCTTGTAATTTTTTGAGGCGTATGGCTCGTAAGAGTTCTTTTTCGTCTGCTGTAACAGCCATAAGTTCGCCGCGCATGGCTTCCATATTTGCTTTTTCTCGGCTGGGAAGGGCGTGAGATAGCTCTACCAAGGCTTCGCGCAAACCAGGTGTTTGGAGGGAGGTTCCAGCTTGATGGGCTAAGAAATCGTTGACTTGGGAGGCTGTGGTAAAGCTAGCCTCGGTAAACATGCCGTTTTCGATGTAAGTCGGAAGGTCGCGGAGTGGAATGATGGCTGTACTGCCTTCACCACAGTGAAATTCTGGGGTTGAGGTAAGGGTATCTAGGACAAAGACAGTATTGATGGATTTATCGGTTTCTACGGGGGAGCCGAGGGGCACGACTTGGGAAGGGTTTACCGTTATGCCTAATTCTTCACGGCCGCCACGGATGACGGCATCCAGAAGGGTAGTGTCGGTAGGTTTGCGGTGTTCGCCAATGAGAGAAGCTTTGTGGGCGCTGGCAACGGGCTTGCCTTGAGGTGTTAAGAGGCCTCGTTGTTGACCAAAAATAGCAAATTCTGGTCCATTTCCCCGATTGATGGTACCCATGACGAGCAAAGTAGCGACTTCGCGTTTGGACATGATTGAATCTCCCTTTGCACGAGAATATTAAGTATACATTCAGGATTTGTCAAGCGGCTTTGAGGGTGGGGGAGAAGGTGTTGGCATCCACTGCTTCGCCGTGGAGGAGGTTGAGGATGCGGGTGGTGGCGTGGCCATCGCCGTAGGGGTTGGCAATGTTGGACATGGCGGCGTAGGTGGCGGGGTTATCCAGCAAATCCACCGCGTTGGAAATGATGGCTTCGGCGTTGGTGCCTACTAGGCGGAGAGCGCCTGCGGTGACGGCTTCCGGCCGTTCTGTCACGTCGCGCATCACCAGCACGGGTTTGTGCAGGCTGGGGGCTTCTTCTTGCACGCCGCCGCTGTCGGTAAGGATAAAAAAGCTGTGCTGCATGAGGTTGACGAAGTCTTCGTAGGGTTGGGGTTCACACAGGATAACGTTGGGGATGTTGCCCAGCTGGCTCATGACGGGGCCGCGTACGTGCTGGTTGAGGTGCACGGGGTACACGAGGTTGATGTGGGGGTAACGTGTGGCGAGGGTTTGGATGGCTTGGATGATATGCTGGAAGCCTTCGCCGTAGTTCTCCCGCCGGTGGCCCGTGATGAGGATGTAGGGTTTGCCCGTGGGGATACCTGCGGGTAGGGGGCGTGGGTTGGCCTTGAGGCGGGCGGTGGTGAGGTGCAGGGCATCGATGCCGGTGTTGCCGGTGATGAAGACGTTTTCGGTGATGTTTTCGGCAAACAAGGCTTCCGCCGCCGTGGCGGTGGGGGCAAAGTGCCAGTGGGCCATGTGGCCGATGAGTTTGCGGTTTACCTCTTCGGGGAAGGGGGCGTAGTTGTTGCCGGTGCGAAGCCCGGCCTCAATGTGCGCAATTTGGCAGGTGTGGCGGCCGTGGGCGGTATCGACTTCGTTCCGCACGTAGTAATCGTACGCGTAATAGGCGTTGAGGGCGGCGATGAAGGCGGTGGTGGTATCGCCTTGCACCATCATCACGTCGGGTTTTTCGGCCTCCAACAAGGTATGCAGGCCGCTGAGGAGTTTGCCCGACAGGAAGGCCAGTGGTTGCTTGGGCGCCATGACATCCAGCGTGTGGTGGGGTTTGATGCCGAACCATTCCATCATGGGCAGGGCCATATCTTTGTGTTGGCCTGAAAACACGGTGCAGAGGTGGTAGCGGGGGTCGGCCTCCAGCGCCAGCACGAGGGGGGCGAGTTTGATGACTTCGGGGCGAGTGCCCAAGACGACCATGACTTTTTTTGGCTTCATGACATGTGATTTAGGCCATGAGGATGGAGGTTGCAAGTGTATATTGTGGCTGATTTTGCGAGTATACAGCGTATAGTGTATGGAATATGGTTGGTTTTGGGCGGTTTTGTGCCGTTTGGGGAACAGGTGGCGGTGGTTAAGCAACGGGCGGGGTTGGGGTTTGGGTGAGGGTGAGGCAGGATGTGTCAGCCACTACGGTGGCCAACGGTATAAGAAGATTGGATTATGACGCCGAAGAGAACTTTCGGATGGAAGGCAGGGCTGTTGGCCTTGCTGGTGGCGTTGGTGGTGGTGGAGCCGGTGGTGGCGCAAGATGTGTTTTTCACCCAAAGCGGTGGGCGGGGACTACAAAATGCCAAAAGCAATGCCCGCATTAGCAAGGTTGAGACCGATGTGGGGGTGATTCAGGATGACTTGAAGACCATTCAGCCCTTTGCCCGCCGCGAGATACCGAGCTGTGACAGCACGGGGGCCAAGTTGTTGTGGCGCCGCGACAATTGGAGTTGTGACGACGAAACCGACCCCACCGTACAACCCTTTGCTAAAAAAGCGTTGCCAAGTTGTGGGGCTGGGCAGATTTTGGCTGCATCCGGCAGTGATTTTAGTTGCGCCAACAGTGGGTTTTTGAGTGCGGAAAGTGACCCTACGGTACAAGGGTTTGCCAAGGCGGCCTTGCCCAGCTGTAGCAGTGGCAGCGTGTTGAGTGCGGTGAACGGAGCTTTGAAGTGTGTGAGTGACAACGCCGGGTTGACGGCGGAAACCGACCCTTTGGTGCATGATTTTGCCCGCACCACTACGGCGACCATTGAAAACTGTGACTCCGGCGAAGTGTTAAAAATGACTAACGACCGTTTGGAGTGCGTGGCCGACCAAGGAATTACGGCGGAAACCGACCCTCGTGTGCAGGCCTTTGCACGGAACGATACCACGGGAGCCACATTGACGGCGTGTACGAGTGGCCAGGTTGTGGTTTCGGAGTTAAGTGGCAGCAACGTGGTGTTGAAGTGCAAAGATGGTGGCACGGCGCTGGCCAGCGTACTTTCGGCCCAGACGTTGGCAGGGTTGGCCGATGTGGTCATGAGCGGGCCTGCCAGTGACGATGTGTTGCGGTTTAACGGCACCAAGTGGGAAAACAGCAGCGATAAGATTGGCACCACCACCGATACCAAATGGTGTTACTTTAGCAGCAACAACATTGTGTGTGACCGCAACGTGCCGGCCCCCATGCCGGCGGCGGCATGTACGGCCAGTGAGATTATCAGCTGGGATGGAACAAGTTGGAGTTGTGTGGCTATTAGCAGTGCTGTGGGTGGCGCTTTGGCATTGGACGATTTGAACGACGTGAGCATTACCACGCCGATATCCGGCCAAGGTTTAACCTACACCGGCAGCGGTTGGGAAAACGGGTATGACACCCGTGTTGCCCAAGGCAACAGCGACGTGCGCGTGGTGGATGGTGGCACAGGTGCCGTGCAAACTGTGGTGGATAACGGTGCCGTGATGACGGCTTTTGCCAACATGGTGGGAATTAACACCACCAGCCCCAATGCTTCGTTGGATGTGGTGGGGTTGGTATCGGCCACCGCGTTTAACACCAGTGGCTACGTGAACGCCGCGTTGGTGCAAGGGGCTGTGGTGAGTGCGAGCCAAATTCATACCAGTGGAACGGTTGTGGGAGGTGAGCTTCGGAGCGTGAGTGATACCTATGTGGGCCAAGATTTGTACGTAAGCCGTAATCTGTACGTGAGTGGAAGCCAAAGTATTGACGGTGTGATGTTTGCGAATGGCGGGGTGAGCGCGAGCGGAGTTATTAGTGCAACACGATTTGCAGGAGATGGGAGTGGTTTGACAGGAGTTGTGGCAAGTAGCGTGGATAAAGTGATTAGCGGCACGACACGGATTGATTTGATGGAAAATGGAAATATCCGCTTTACTACGGCAGGTGTGGAGCGGGCCGTGCTGACCAGCACTGGGCGTTTGGACGTGAACGGGGATGTGAGTGCCACCAACATATCGGCTATGATGTTTGATGCCACCCGCAACGGCACCGTGAGCGCGACGTATGGGTACTTTGGCAACGTGAGCTCCAGCAGCTACAGCGGCAACGGCAGCGGGTTGACGGGTGTGACCGCGAACGCCATGAGCTGGTTCGGGCTAACCAACGTACCGAACCCTGTTACCTACATCAGCGACAGCGCCTTGACGGCGGCGGAAGTGACCCAGCTGGAGAACATCGGCACCAGCGTGCTGCCCGCCAGCGTGTGGGGCAACCTTGCCTACTTGAACCAGAGTGTGAGTACGACCAGCGCCCCCACGTTCGCGGGGCTGACGCTGAACGGGGATGTGACCGCCCTTGGCCGTTACATGAACCTGCAGTCGGGCGGGTTGATTAGTGCGACGACGGGGAACTTCGGGACCATCTCGGCCACCGACGTGCACATTATGGGCAACCTGTACGTGAGCGGCAGCCAGAACATTGATGGCGTGCTGTTTGCGAACGGTGGGGTTCAGGCCACCGGCGCCGTGACGGGGCCCCTTGTGAGCGTGACCACCGTGAACGCCCAGTATGCCAGCTTCACCACCCTTCATGCCGGGAACCTGAGCGGTGACCTGAGCTGGTACAGCCTGACCAACGTGCCTGCCCAAGTGCAGGAAGTGAGTGACAGCGGGGCGATCAGCATGGTGGGGATCTCCGCCACCAACATCAGCGTGACCGCCGCCTTGACCGCGAACACCTTGACCGCGCCCAACGGGACCATCAACAGCCTGAGCAGCAACGCCATCGGGGCGAACATCGTGAGCAGCAGCAACATCAGCGCCACCTACGTGGATGCCACCCGCAACGGCACCGTGAGCGCGACGTATGGGTACTTTGGCAACGTGAGCTCCAGCAGCTACAGCGGCAACGGCAGCGGGTTGACGGGTGTGACGGCTAGCAGCGTGGCATGGAACAATGTGACGGCCAAGCCCGCAAGTATTGTGAGTTTGAGCACAGGTTTGACGGTGGGGTTGGCGGTGAACGATGTGGTGTATTTTGATGGAACAGATTACCAGACCACCAGCGCCACCACATTGCTGGGGTTGGGGACCATGGCTTACCAGAACAGCAATGCGGTGGCCATTATGGGGGGGAGTATCAACACTGCTAGCCTTCTTTCAGGCACACAAATTTACGGCTATTACGCCAGTTTTACCACGGCCAGCATTGGCGGGTTGGGGGTTGGGAATATCAACGCCAGTGGGTTGATTGCAACAGCACGGGTGAGTGCGACGAACGACATAAATACCTATTACCTTTCAGCCACCACAGCATTTTTGGGGAATGTGACATCGGGTTTGGTGAGTTCGACGGCCGTAAACGGTTACTATGCCAGTTTTACGACGGCAGGCGTGGGTGGGCTAACCGCGAGCGGGATTGTGACGGCTTCAACCTTTGAAGGGGATGGTAGCCGCTTGACGGGGATTACGTTGGGATCAGGGGCCATAACGGCTGCGGGGAACTCTGGCGAGCTACAAATAAAAGCTAACGACGCTACGTTGGGGGCCAGCAGCACCTTGGTATGGCAGAGCGGGTTGTATGCCGAGCCGAATTTGAAGGTGGTGGGGACGATTCAGGTAGCGGGTACGGATGACGCGGAGGCGTGTGTTGCGGGTAAGTTTGGCACGATACGGATGAACCCCACGACAGGGGCGATGGAAGTGTGCCGGCAGTAAAAAGTTGTTTTTAATCTCAATCAAGAGGCGGCCTTTGAGTTTATTTCGGCTTTCGCGGTTCGCATGTACCGCCCCGTACATTTGCGCTTCCACGATCCTCTATAAATTCAAATCCCATCCTCTTGCTTGGATTGAAAACAACTTTTTAAATCTATAAATATGTTTTTGATTTTTTCAGCCTTACGGAGTGCTTACGGGGGTGCGGGATGGGGGCTTGACGGGGTGGGAGGTTGGGGAGATGATGCCCGTAAGGTTGGATGCAACTTGGCATTTGGCCGTAACAGCAAAGGATTTTGACCATGCGTATGCAAATTTTAACGGGTGTGATGGTGGCTGCTTTGGGTCTTTCGGCCTGTACCGAAACAGGCCAGTTTGACGGCCAAACCGCCGCCCCTGTGATGGGTGGTGTAGTAGGTGGTTTGTTGGGGAGCCAGTTTGGCGAAGGCAGTGGCAAAACCGTGATGGCTGTGGCTGGCGCCTTGGCCGGTGCCTGGGCCGGTAGCGCCATTGCCAAGGGCATGACCGCCCAAGACCAGCGTTATTACGATAACGCGGCTTACCAAGCCCAAAGCGCGCCTGTGGGCAAAACCATTACGTGGTATAACCCCGACAGCGGTGCTCAAGGAAGCATTACACCCACCCGCGTGGGCCAAACGGATTCCGGCGATAGTTGCCGCGAGTTCCAACAAACCATCACCATTGGTGGCAAAACCGAAAAGGCTTACGGCACGGCGTGCAAACAGCCCAATGGTAGCTGGAAGGTGATGAACTAAATCTATTCCCAAATTCTACTAGCCAGGACTGCGCCTAGGTTTTGTCTGCGCTGCGCCAGCCTTATGTACCAGTACGTACACTGCGGCTGTCGTTCTCGACAAAACCCATTCTCGCCTCTGGCTAGCGAATTATGGAAACAGCTTTAAGGTTGTTACAAAGTATTCAAGGCCCCTTTGGGGCCTTTTTTGTGGGATGTACGATGTTTGTGGCGGGGATGTAACGTGTGTGCGTACTTGATGGGCGGTAGGTGTTGGCGGTAGGGCTGGCTGTGCTAGGGTATGCGGTAACAAAAACAAATAACAAGGGGAAAACCCATGGCTTTGACGTTCAAGCAGAAGATTATTGGCGGTTTTATGGCGTTGGGCATTTTGCCTGTAGCCCTGTATGCAGGATTGGCAACGTACATGAACTACCAGGCGGGTATGGCCAGTGCCGAAAAAAGCATGGAAACGGTGCAGGGTGGGTTGGGTGACAGATTGACTCATTACTTTGAGACCATTCATGCCCAGGCCCGTACTATGGCGGGAAGTGTGACGGTTCATGATGCTTTGAAAGAATTTACGGCAGCGGTGAATGAGTTGGATACATCGACTGTGAACGTGGATATGGCTAAATTGCGGGCCCGTTACCAAACCCAGCAAGAAAAAACACCGGGCAGCCAAGCGGGCGATGTTGAGAAGTGGATGCCCCGGGACCCTAAAACCGCAGCTTTGCAGCATTTGTACATTTCGGAAAACCCCAACCCGTTGGGTGAAAAACAAAAACTGGATGCAGCCGAAGATGGAAGTTCGTACAGCCGTGCGCATGCGAAATTTCATCCAGCATTCCGTGACTTTGTCGAAGAGTTTGGGTACTACGATATGTTTTTGGTGGATGCTGCCACGGGCAACGTGGTTTATACCGACTTTAAAGAAGTCGATTTTATGAGCAACGTGAAAGAAGGCCCTATGGCCGATACGGGCTTTAGCAAGTTGGCCCGCGATATTTTGGCCCACAGCGACGACGAGTTGAGCAAAATGAGCGATTTTGAGGTGTATATGCCCAGTTACAACGATTATGCCGCGTTTGTGGGCGTGCCCATTGTGGAAGATGGCAAGACGCTGGGGGCGATGATTTTCCAGATGCCTGTGGGTGTGATGAACAGCATGTTTGAAAGTGTGAAAGAACTGGGCGAGACGGCGGACGGGTATATCGTTTCGAGTGACGGGACTTACCGGACGGTGCCCCATAAACACGAAGGTGCCAAGATT
Source organism: Alphaproteobacteria bacterium (assembly GCA_049297695.1). Classification (GTDB taxonomy): domain Bacteria; phylum Pseudomonadota; class Alphaproteobacteria; order UBA2136; family UBA6156; genus JACKLD01. Next base: position 8,013 of record JBAQUT010000063.1, read on the forward strand.
GGTACTGCGGCAGCGGATGGTATGAAACAAGCGTTGGCAGATGTGTTTGAAAACAACCATGACGGTGCCCACCATTGGTTGGATGCGGCGGGAGAGCAATTGATAGGCTCGGTTGGCCATGTGAAAGTACCTTTAGAAAATGGGCACGGTATGGACCACAGCAAGGCTAAAACCTTGGATTGGGCTGTGGCCGTGAGTATGGATGACCATGAAGTGTTGGCCCCTGTGTGGAAACAGATTTGGATTGGTTTGGCCGTATTAGGTGCTATGGCTTTAGCAGCTGTTGCTATTGGTGTTGTGGCGGGTAACGTGCTGGTGCGCCCTGTGGTAGATTTGGCCAACAGTTTTGCCGCCAGCAGCAAGCAAGTGAATGCGAGCACGGGCGAAGTGGTGGAAGCGGTGGCAGGCCTTGTTGCGGCCAGCGAAGAAACCAGTGCCCAGAGCAAGATTATCCGCCAAAACAGCGCGGAGGCTGCGGGGTATGTGAAGAGTGTGGCCAGTGCGGTGGGCGAGTTGAATATTAGTATTAACGACATTAGCCAAAGCATTGGCGAGGTGAACAGCCTTGTGGACGATGCCGTTGGCAAAGCCCAAAAAACCGACGAAGTGGTGCGGAACCTGGGTGAAGCTGCCGGTAAGATTAGCGATGTGGTGAGCCTGATTAACGGATTGGCGGAACAAACCAACCTGTTGGCCTTGAACGCTGCCATTGAGGCTGCCCGTGCCGGTGATGCAGGCCGCGGGTTTGCCGTGGTGGCCGACGAAGTGAAAAAGCTGGCCACCCACACCAGCAGCGCGACTGTGGAGATTGGGGAACAGATTAAGAGCATCCAAGACGTTAGTGCCAAGAGCGTGCAAGCGTTGCAGGGGGTTGTGGAGGCGATTCACCGCATACGTGACAGTGCCACCACCGTAAGTGCCGCAGTGGAAGAACAAAGTGGTGTGGCCAAGCAGATTGCCAGCAGCGTGGACGATGCCGCCCACCGCGTGCAGCAAGTGGACACCAACATGAGCGGTATTGAGCAGGCCACCAACGATACGGGTGTGGCTGCCAACCAAGTGAGTGGTGCCGCCAACGAAACCAAGAGTGCCTTTAAAAGCCTTGAGACCGAAGTGGGGCATGTGTTGGAAACCATGGGTGTTAAGAAAGTATAAGTACCTGATATTGAAAGAGGCCCCCTATGGGGCTTCTTTTTTACGGCATAGAGTGGTAGCGTGCGGCCATGAATGTAATGCGCTTGTACCGAACCTTGAAGCACGTGCCGATGGCCATGGTGGTGGCGCGGGTGGGGTATAGGGTGCGGTGTTGGTTGTATGGATCGCCGTTATATGGTGTGCGGGATGTGTGGGGGGACGAGCCACTGGCTTTGGGGCCCTTGAAGATGGCGCCCGTGTTGATGGATGGGGGTGATGCTGCCCGGGGAGAAGCCCTTGCGGCCGGCAGGTTTGCGTTTGTGGGAGTTGAGTTGCCGTTGGGTGCACCCCTCAAGGATTGGTTGCCAGCTAAGGCGAGTGCGTTGTGGGTGTTTCATTTGCATTACCATGAATGGTTGGCTGATTTGAAGGCGGCCAAAGACGTGGCTACCGCCCGGGCGTTGGTGGGGAGTTGGTTGGAGCGGTTTGCGAGCTGGCATGGTGTGGCGTGGCACCCGTACCCGTTAAGTTTGCGTGTGGTGGAATGGTTGGCCCACAGGGCATGGTTACTGGAGGGGGCGGATGACGATTTTAAAATGATGTTTGATGCCGTGTTGGTGGCGCAGGTAAAACATTTGCGTCGGAACGTGGAGCATTGGTTGGGGGGCAACCATGTTATTAAAAACGACAAGGCGTTGTTGATGGCGGGGTTGTGTTTGCCAGGCCATGACGTGCTGGTTCTGGAAGGGTTATCGGGCCTGTTGCGGGAGCTTGACAAACAAGTGGGTGAGGATGGGGGACATGTGGAGGCCAGCCCGAGTTATCAGGCCCAGGTGTTGCAAGATGTTGTTGAGATTGTACAAACCTTGCGGAAAGCGGGAGGGGTGCCCCCGCATTTGCTGGACGTGATGGAGCGTATGGGTACGGCCCTGGCCTTAATGCGGCATGGGGATGGCACGTTGGCGTTGTTCAACGACGGAGATGGTGGGGATGTGCCGCTGGTGGATGCTGTGCTGAAGCGGGCGGGTGTGGGAAAGGTGGTTTCGGGCGTGGTGGCGGATGTGGGGTGTGTGCGGCTTATGCGTGGCAAAACGATTGTAATGATGGATGTGGGTAAGGTTGGGCCAGATGCCAACCCCGGCCATGCCCATGCGGATACGTTGAGTGTGGAAGTGACGTGGCAGGGCGAGCGGTTGTTGGGCAACTGCGGCACTTTTGCCTACCAACACCGCAAGCGCAACGTGTGGCGGGGAACGGCGACCAAAGCTACCGTGCAGGTGGAAAGTGAGAACAGTGCGGAGGTGTGGGGGGGATTCCGGGTAGGCCGTAGGCCCATAGATGTGGGGTTTGAAGCCAAAAACGTGGACGAAGGCGACGGATTGGTGATGGGGTGGCATGATGGGTATCGGCATCTTGGGTTAACCCACACGCGGAAAGTGTTGTTGGCGGGGGATGGTAAAGCTTTGCGGGGTGAAGACGTGGTGGTGAGGATGCCCCGCCCGTGGTGGCGCGTGTGGCCGCTACCTGTGGCGAAGAAAGTGTTTGTGAGGTTCCCTTTGGGTGTTGGGGTGAGCTGTGTGTTGGAAAGTGACAGCACGGCGTTGCTGACGACGCCCGCAGGCCACAAGGTGCGGTTGCAGATAAAAGGTGGGCGGCTGGATGTGAAGCCGGGCATGGTATCGCCCCGTTTAGGTATGGAAGTGCCTGTGCCTGTGATTGTGGTGCATGCGCGGATGGGGCGTGATGACTGTAAGGTTGAGTGGATGTTGAAAGCCGTATAAGTGCTGCTTTGTTGGGCGGGTGGGATACAGGATGCACACGGTTAGTGTACGCTTTGGTATCAATAAGGGGGATTTTTACTATGGTTCGCAAACGTTCGGGTGCTACTGGCCGATTTACCAAAAGCGTGAATCTGCCTGACAAGGTACGCAAACAGCTGGCGGCAGGTAAGTTGGAGGGCCGTGTGGATGTGGGCGCGTACGATGTGCCCAAGGTAAGTGTGGGCCGTCCTGTGTGGTGGCGTCGGTGGCTGGGATTGGGTGCTGCCACGCCTGCGGCCAGCCAATGGGATGATTTGCGGCACCGTGTGATGGATGAGCTGAAGGTTCGTCAAGGAGACGACACCAGCAGCAAACCTTTTACGCGCCCGTTGTTGCCTGAGGTTCGGGTGGTGAAAAAGCCGGATTGGGTGTTCCGTGGGTTTGTGGCGGCCAGCGTGGCCGCTTTGGTGGTGTTGCTGGTGATGGGAGGGCGTTCCCATGGCCCAGGTGAAGCTTTGCACGATGTGTATGAGGCCTGGAAACACCGCGACATGGTGGCTATGAGCAAGGTTGTAGATATGCCTGCGGTGGCCACCAATGTGGTGGGGCAGGTGTATGATACTCCCGTGTTAGACCCCAAGCTGTTGCCGATTGAGATAAAGCCGGAGGCCCTAACGGCTGGCAAAGATGTGGCTGCCATGGTGAAACAAGGGCTGGCCGATATGTTGGCCGAAGATATGGCCCGTGCCGTGGTGCAAGGCGAGGTGAGTGGGGCTGGAGATTCGTTGTTGGGGAGTTTGTGGAACGACATGGGAGGGAGCCATGTGGAGGTGAGTAAACCCCGTATTGTGAAGATTGAGGGCAAGCGCGCCGAGGCGGAGTTGATGCTGACGCGGGATGATAGTCATCAGCTTGCTGAAGTGGTAAATGTTGTGTTGGAAGAGCGGGACGGGGGTTGGGTGGTGGTGGGGTTGCCCAACTTTGCCACTGTGGCGGCCCGCATGAACCATGTGGAGACCCAAATTGCTGAAGCCGAGGCCATGATGCCTGATGTGGAGCCTGCGGCAGGGGATGTAGTGCGTGTGAGCAAGCTTGAAAAAGACACGGTGCGCAACGGCGTAATGAACCTGCGTGTGGAAGTGGCGAATACGGGAAATACCCCTGTGAAAGCCACGGTGGTGAAAGTGTTGTTTGCGGATGCCCGTGGGGTGCCTTTGCGGATGATTGAGTTGAAGGATACCCAGCCTTTGGCGGCGGGGATGCGGCGTGTGCGCACACTGCCCGTACCCGTAACCACCAAGCAGATGCGCTGGGTGGCAGCTTTGCCCATGAATGCGATGACGGTGCAGACAAAGGTGGTAGCCGCCAACTGAGGTTTGTGCTAAACAAGCCTTGAAAAAGGTTGTGTGTGATGCGTGTGTGGGCCATTTGCCAGTATTATCCGCCCGAGATTGGGGCGCCGAGCGTAAGGCTTTCGGGCTTTGCCAAAGTGTGGCAAGCGTTGGGAGTGGATGTGCGGGTGTTGACGGGGATACCGAACCACCCCGACGGAATTGTGCCGGATGCGTATATCCACCGCCCTGCGTATTACGAAGAAGACATAGATGGTGTGCGGGTATGGCGCCACTGGTTGCATGTGGCCCCGAACAAGGGAAAATTCCGGCGTGTGGCCAACCAGGTGAGTTTTGCCGTAAGCGTGTTGTTCAACTTGTTTAAAATTAAACCTGAAGACAGGCCTGATGTGGTGATGGTGAGTTCGCCCAGTTTTTTTTGTGTGGGCAGCGCGTGGTTGCTGGCACGGCGGCACGGGGCTAAGTTTGTGTTTGAGGTGCGGGATTTGTGGCCCGACATATTTTTGCAAATGGGCATATTGCAGAAAGGTTTTATTTATAACGCATTGAGCCGTTTGGAAATGTTTTTGTACCGCCGTGCGGACGCCGTAGTGACGGTAACGCGGGCGTTTGCACGGCAAATTGCTGGCCGGGGGATTGATGCCGCTAAGCTATTTGTGGTGTTTAACGGTGTGAGTGATACGGATATTGCCATGGCCCAGAAAGCCCGTGACGAGGGAGTTGCGGCGACGTTGCGGGCGCGATTGGGTATTAACCCATTAACCAAGGTTGTGTTGTACATTGGGAACCATGGCGAAGCCCAGGCGTTGACCCAGATTGTGGATGCCGCCCGTATGATGGTGAAGCGCACCGACGTGGTGTTTGTGTTTGTGGGGCAGGGGGCGGATAAGGACAAGTTGATGGCGTATGCCAAGGGTGTTCCGAATATTCAGTTTTTGCCCGGTGTGAAGCACCACGAGGTGTGGGGGTATTATTGCATGGCGGATATCAACATGGTGTGTTTGAAGAATATCCCCGACTTTGAGATGTTTATACCCAGCAAGATGTTTGAAATTATGGCTGCGGGCAGTTGTGCTGTGGCGGGGTTGCGGGGTGAAGGTGCCGAATTGATGAAAGAAAGTGGCTGTGCTTTGGTGGTGCCCAGCGAGGAACCCGACAAAATGGCAGAAGCCATTACCGTTTTGCTTGATGACCCAGAACGCCGTAGGGCTATGGGGGAATCCGGCTTGGCGTATGTGAAAAACACCTTTTTACATAGCCGTTTGGCAGGGCAGTATGTGGCATTGATGAACAAGCTGGCGAAGGGGGCTTAATGGGGCAGATGTGGGATACTCTGCTGATTGTGGTGCCCTTTTTTATGGTGGCGTTGTTGGGTAGGCTTGTGGTGCCATGGTGTGTGGCCCAGGGCATGGTGGCTGGGTTGGAAGAGCGGCGGGCGCATAGCACTCCTACGCCCCACGGTGGTGGTGTGGTGTTGGTGGTGTTGGGGGTTCCGTTGGGGTTGGTGGCGGTGTGGTTTTTCCAATTGCCGTACGGATGGTTTTTGACAACGTTGCTGCTGGCAAGTGTGGTGGTGGCAGGGGTAGGGTATTTGGACGACAAGCACGAGATATCTGCCCGCTGGCGGTTGGCGGTGCACTTGGTGGCGGTGGCGGTTGGTTTGTGGTTTTTACCACCGCTGTTTGATTTTATGCCGTTGTGGATGGACAAGCTGATTTTGTGGTTGGCGTGGGGGTGGTTTGTGAACCTGTTTAATTTTATGGATGGGGCTGATGGTTTGGCCAGTGCGGAAGCCGCGTTTTTAGCTTTGGTGGTAGCGTTGCTGGTGCCCGTATTTAAGCCTTTGGCCTTGTTGTTGATGGGCCTAAGCATGGGCTTTTTAACCATGAATTGGCAGCCCGCCAAAGTGTTTTTAGGCGATGTGGGCAGCACGTGGCTGGGGTATGTGCTGGGAGGCTTGTTGTTGGTAGCCTGTGCCGATGACACGTGGGTGGTGGCGTGGCCTTTGTTTGCCTGCACGTTGGTGTTTACGGCGGATGCCACGTGGACCCTTGTGCGCCGTATGCTGGAAGGGCATAAGCCGTGGGTGCCGCACCGGACGTGTTGG
>JBAQUT010000064.1:0-1762 GCA_049297695.1 Alphaproteobacteria bacterium
GTGGAGGGTAAGAAGATTGCGGTAAGCCCTCAGAATGTTCTTCAGCAGGCTCAAAGGTATGCGCGCACTTTCCAAAATAGTCCTTTTTCATTCGGTGAATATAATATCCCTTTCGTGTTTTCAACTAATGGAACGATTATTTGGTTTCAAGATTTACGTCATCCCTTAAACCGTTCACGCGAGATTGCTGAATTTTATACACCATCCGCATTAAACCCGGATATTGCAATAAACAATGGAGAAAAAGCGGAAGATACGATATAAGTTTTTGTGAGAAGGTAAGTTAAGAAGATTTGAGTTAACTAGAAAGGAAGCACAAAAAGATGCAGACGATTTCTAAGAATATTTCGTGGGAATATACGGATAAGCCAGTGACGCCGTGGGGCGGTATGCGGATGTTCAAAGAATTTCTGGACAAGAGCGGGATACGGGAAGAGCTTCGCAGAGCGGGTTTACCAGAACCACAATCGAATTGCGGATATGATCCGGTGGTGATGATTGAAAGTTTTTGGGTCAATGTATGGCTAGGTGGAGTAAATTTTTCGCATACAGCGATGGTACGGTTTGATGAAGGGTTAAAGAAAATATTTGGTTGGAAGCGATTGCCGTGTGTGAGTACGTACACGCGATTTTTCAAACGATTCAAGCGGGAAGACGTTGATAGAGTTTTTGGAAACATTAATCGTTGGTTTTTCGAGCAGATGCCTGAGCAGAATTTTACAGTGGATTTGGATTCAACGGTGATGACGCGATACGGCAAACAGGAAGGAAGTGTGGTGGGTTACAATCCGCAGAAGCGAGGACGCGCGAGTCATCATCCGATCATGGCGTTCATTGCGGATTTAAGGATGGTGGTGCACAGTCGGCTGCGGCCGGGAAATGCGAGTGGCAGCAACGGCGTTAAAACATTTTTGTCAGAGACGATGGAGATTTTGGGTAAACATCGAATTGGGCTATTGCGGGCGGATGCTGGATTCTTCGACGGAGAATTCTTCAAGTATCTTGAGAGTTTGATTCTTTTGTATATTGTGGCGGTACGAATGAATCGTGTGCTTAAAGAAAAAATTCAAAATGCCAAGGGGTGGTTACGTGTTGACAAAGGGATTGAGTGTACTGAGTTTGAATATCAGGCGGCTGGTTGGTTAGCTCCGCGTCGAATCGTTATTGTTCGTCAGTTAGTTAAAGAACGTCCGCAGGCCGGAGGAAAATATCTTTTTGATATGCACGATTATCGTTATCAAGCTTGGGTGACGAACATGACATTGCCTGCGCCAGAAGTCTGGCGGTTGTATCGTGGCCGGGCTGATTCGGAGAACCGCATCGAAGAACTCAAGTATGATTTTGGTATAGAAGGATTTTGTTTGAAAGAATTTTACGCAACTGAAGCATCTTTTCGCTGGGTCATGGTTGCCTATAACTTGATCAGCTTGTTTCGTCAAGCCGTTCTAGGGCTTAAAATTCAACCGCGTTTAGCGTCGATAAGATTCAAATGCTTTGCAATAGGAAGCTGGCTTGGGAAAAAGTATCGCAAAACCATCCTAAAGGTGTCTCTGGTACCCAAGCGAAGGCCGTGGTTCGAGGGTTTATTTACAAAAATTGACGATCTTTCATGGGATTTGACTAATTAAAACCGAAGTCTATTGCAAAATCCGGGTTTAAAGAGGTTTTAATCCCCTTGGCCCGTCCGGAAAGCAAGGCCGCGATTTTAAAACGTTCACCGTCAGGCAAAGTTCCTTTATTGAAGCACGGCCAGATAACAGTC
>JBAQUT010000065.1:0-10421 GCA_049297695.1 Alphaproteobacteria bacterium
CCCGCGCCACCACCACGTTTTTGCCCGGCATTGCCCACGGCCACCACCACACGGGAACCGATCGGTTGCGGAAGGCGCTGCCCTTCCCCCTCACGGCCGATCAAACCCGCGCGGTGGATGAAATTACCGCCGATTTGCAAGCCCCCCGCCCCATGCTCCGCCTGCTGCAAGGCGATGTGGGCAGCGGCAAAACCTTGGTGGCGTTGCTGGCGCTGTTGAAAGTGATTGAAAACGGCCATCAAGGCGCCTTTATGGCCCCCACCGAAATATTGGCCCGCCAGCTTTACGCCAACGCCAAGAAGTATTTGGAGCCTTTGGGCATCACCGTGGCCCTGTTGGTGGGCAGCATGAGTGCCGCCCAAAAAACCAAGCTGAAGCAACACCTGCGCGACGGGTTTGTGAACCTATTGATAGGCACCCACGCCGTGGTGCAAGACGATGTGGTGTTTGACAAACTGGGCTTGGCCGTGATTGACGAACAGCACCGCTTTGGCGTGCGGCAGCGCATGGCGCTGAGTGCCAACAGCAAACTGCCGCCAGACGTGCTGGTGATGACGGCCACGCCCATCCCCCGCACGTTGGCCCTCACCGTGTACGGGGATATGGATGTAAGCACCCTGCGGGAAAAACCTCCCGGCCGCACGCCCATTAAAACCGTGGCCATGCAGGATGGCAGATTCAGCGAGGTTGTGACTAGCCTGAAGCGTGTTCTGGAAGCAGGCAACCAAGTATATTGGGTGTGCCCCTTGGTGGAAGAGAATGAGGATAGCGATTTAACCGCCGCCACCCAGCGAGCCGAACAGTTGAAAACCGTGTACGGCGACGCGGTGGGCCTGTTGCACGGCCAAATGAAAGCAGCCGACAAAGACGCCGTGATGGCTGCCTTTGCGGCGGGGGATGTGAAAATATTGGTCAGCACCACCGTGATTGAAGTGGGGGTGGATGTACCCAACGCCAGCCTGATGGTGATAGACCATGCGGAACGGTTTGGCTTAAGCCAGCTTCACCAATTGCGCGGCCGCGTGGGGCGTGGGGCGGCGGCCAGCACCTGCGTGTTGCTGTACGCTTTGCCCCTTACCGCCTACGCCCAGCAACGGTTGGATGCCTTGCGGCAGAGTGACGACGGGTTTTACTTGGCGGAAAAAGATTTGGAACTCCGCGGCCCCGGCGAAGTGTTGGGCACCCGCCAAGCCGGCCAAGTGGCCACCAAACTGGCCGACCTGCACCACCATCGTGACTTGTTGCCCGTGGCACGGGATACGGCCCAAGCGTTGCTGGCTGCCAACCTTACCTCGGCCCAACGGGGGGCGTTAAGCTTGCTTTTGCAAATGTTTGACAAACAGGCGGCGGCGGAGTTTCTGCGGGGGGGTTAACGTTTCTTCTTAGGTATTTTCGGCGTTACAATCCCGCCGCTCATCACCATTTTCCAGCCGTCATCCACGCTGATGCCGGGGCGCAGCACATCGGCTTCCGGCACCACCAGCACAAACCCGTTGGTGGGGCTGGGGGCGCTGGGCACAAACACAATCAGTTTGGTGCCTTTGGTTTTGGGTTGCTCCAACGTGCTGGGGCCGGCCACAAAACCCAGAGTCCAAACACCTTGGCGGGGGTACTCAATCATCACCACTTCGCCAAAACGGGCGGCATCGCCATCGCCCCCGCCAAAGGCCCCTACCAATTGCTTAGCGGCGCCGTAAATGCTGCGTACCACGGGGATGTTTTCAAATAACGTGTCCGCCCAATCCAGCAATTTTTTGCCTAAATAATTCCGTGCCACCACGCCTATGGCGGTTAGCAACACGGCCCCACCCAACAAACCAAGCCCGGGAATATTCGCAATCTTCAAATGCAAGGCCTCTGGCAAAATGCTTTTCAGGCCGTTATCCACCCAAAACACCACCCCCACCACCAGCCACCACGTGAGGATAGCCGGCGCCGCTACCAACAAACCTGTCATCAAGTTGGTGCGGAACCACCCCCACCAGCCTTTTTCTTCAATCTCGTCTTGGATCTGGTTGCGCAGGTTTTCGGTGCTGAATTTGTCGGGCATAGGTTGGAACTCCTCTTCATGTACCTTGATGTGTTGGAATAAAGAAAAGAGGGGAGCGCCCTCTTTGTATCTTTCCCTTAAAACGGAATATCGTCGTCAAACGGAGCATCCGAGCTGATTTTTTTGGGCGTGCCCGTGCTGGGGGCGTAGGTGCCGCTGCCGCTGGAATTCCCGAAGTTATCGTTGCCGTAGTCATCGCCGCCACGGTTGCCGCCGCCGCTGTCTTTGCGGTCCAGCATGGTAAAGTTATCCACCACAATCTCGGTGGTGTACTGGTCTTGGCCTTCTTTGTTTTGCCATTTGCGGGTTTGCAGGCGGCCTTCAAAGAATGCCTTGCTACCTTTGTGCAGGTATTTCTCCACCACTTCGGCGCCCTTGCCAAAAATCACCATGCGGTGCCATTCGGTTTTTTCTTCCCGTTGGCCGGTGGCTTTGCTGGTCCAGCTTTCGCTGGTGGCCACGGTGAGCGTTGCCACCTTGCCGCCGCCTTGGGTAACACGCACTTCAGGGTCTTTTCCTAAGTTACCGATAATCATCACTTTGTTGAGAGATCCAGCCATATTATGCTCTTTCCTTAAACATTAAACTAAACTTGATGTTCTGCCTGTAAAGTAGTTTCAGACGTATTGTCTTTCTTCTCAACCCATCCTGCCATACCTGCGTTAATAAGCAAAGGTGCGCCAACTAGCATTTTCAACGGAACAGTTCGTTCGAGCTCTAAGATTTCTCTGTCGCGATTCGCTTCTTGAGGAGTTCTATCATGACTTCCATTTTGGTGTTGTGATGACAACCTTCTATCCGCTTTCATACCTTCAGCTTTGAAAAGATCATACGTTGCACTTGTCATCAGAGTGGAACCAACTCCCATACAAAAACCTCTTAAAAGTTGTCTCCGATCCATGTCTCATTCCTCTCATTTACGTATTGCTTTATATTCCATACCTCGTTCTCCCACAACCCCCCGCACAAACATCTTGCAACATTATTCAAAGCGCTTTAGGGTGGCGGCATGGCCAAATCCCCTGCACGCACCCCTGCCCCCACCCCCCAAACCCACCTCATCATTAAAGGTGCCAACGAGCACAACCTGAAAAACGTCAGCCTGAACATCCCCAAAAACACCCTCACGGTTATCACGGGGGTAAGCGGCAGCGGCAAAAGCAGTTTGGCGTTCGATACGATATATGCTGAAGGCCAGCGCCGCTACGTAGAAAGCCTTTCCGCCTACGCCCGCCAGTTTCTGGAGCTGAACCGCAAGCCTGATGTGGAAAAGATTGAAGGCTTAAGTCCCGCCATCGCTATTGAGCAAAAAACCACCAGCAAAAACCCCCGCAGCACCGTGGGCACCATCACCGAAATTTACGATTATGTGCGCCTGTTGTACGCCAATGCCGGCACAGCTTTCTGCCCCAACCACCCGGAACAAGAGATTCAGGGCCAAACCATCCAGCAAATGGTGGACCATATTGTGGGTTGGCCCGAAGGCACCAAATTGATGGTGCTGGCCCCCGTGGTGCGCGGCCGCAAAGGCGAGTACCGCAAAGAGCTGCAGCAATGGCAGGCCCAAGGTTACACCCGCGCCGAGATTGATGGGGCACTGATAGAGTTGGCGGAATTCAAAAGCGATCTTAAAAAGAACGAAAAGCACGATATAAGCCTGGTGATAGACCGGGTTATTTTGAAACCCGAAAGCGCCACCCGCTTGGCTGACAGCCTGCAAACGGCGTTGAAACTCGCAGAGGGTCTGGCCTTGGTGGGTAGCACCGATGGCAAGCTGCGCCAGCTGTTCAGCCAGAGCCACAGCTGCCCCCAATGCGGCCATGCCACCCAGCTAGAACCCCGCCTGTTCAGCTTCAACAGCCCGTTTGGAGCCTGCCAAACCTGCGATGGGTTGGGCGAGGTAATCTTTTTTGACCCCCGCCTGATTGTGCCCGACGACCGTTTGACGCTCAACCAAGGCGCCATCCATGCGTGGAAAGAAAAAGACGGCCTGAACAAAACCGGCGGCTATTACCTGCGCCCCTTGGCCAAGCATTTCAATTTCAGCTTGGATACCCCGTGGCACAAACTGTCGGAGGCCATCCGTACCATGCTGATGCAGGGCAGCGGGAACGAGAAAGTTGAATTTAAATTTGAAGGCGGCAAAAGCACCTTTAAAACCACCAAAGCCTACGATGGCGTGGTAAGCATTTTGAAACGCCGCTGGGAAGAAAGCGGCAACCCCTTTGCGCGGGAAGACCTGAACCGCTACCGCGCCGCCGCCCCTTGCCCCACGTGCAAAGGGGCGCGACTGAATGCCAGCGCGTTGGCTGTGAAGGTTTTGGAGCACAACGTGCAGCAGTACTGCGCCATGCCCATTGGCGAGGCCTTGCGGTTTACCGAAACCCTTCAATCCTCCCTCACGGGCGCCCGCGCCAAAATCGCCACGCCCATTTTGCGGGAAATTCATGCCCGTTTGGGCTTTTTGCAGCACGTGGGGTTGGGGTATCTCTCCATGGACCGCACGGCGGGAACCCTAAGCGGTGGCGAAAGCCAGCGCATCCGTTTGGCCAGCCAAATCGGCAGCGGGCTTACGGGCGTGCTGTACGTGCTGGACGAACCCAGCATCGGCCTGCACCAGCGGGATAACACCCGCCTGCTGGAAAGTCTTATCAAACTCCGCGATTTGGACAACACCGTGCTGGTGGTAGAGCACGACGAAGAAGCCATTGCCACGGCTGATTACGTGATTGATATGGGACCCAAAGCGGGCGTGCACGGGGGCGAAGTAGTAGCCGCAGGTAGTGTGGCCGATCTCAAAGCCGAACCCCGCAGTTTAACAGGCGATTATCTGGCAGGCCGCCGCGCCATTGCCGTGCCAAAAAATCGCCGCAAGGTGGATAAATCCGCCCTGCTCCGCGTGGAAGGCGCGACCGGTAACAATTTGAAAGATGTGAGCGTCGATTTTCCCGTAGGTATCATGACGTGCGTCACCGGTGTTTCTGGCAGCGGCAAAAGCACGCTGGTGATGGACACCCTGCACAACGCTCTGGATGCCCGCCTAAATGGTGGCCGCGAGATGCCCGCGCCCCACACGCGCATTGGAGGGTTGGAGCATATTGATAAGCTGGTGAACATCGACCAATCCCCCATTGGCCGCACGCCCCGTAGCAACCCCGCCACCTACACGGGTCTGTACGGGCCGATTCGGGATTGGTTTGCGGGACTTCCCGAAGCCAAAGCGCGTGCTTACGGCCCAGGCCGCTTTAGCTTCAACGTGAAAGGCGGGCGGTGCGAGGCGTGCGAAGGCGATGGTGTCATCAAGGTGGAAATGCACTTTTTGCCCGACGTGTATGTGCCGTGCGAGGTGTGCAAAGGCCAACGCTTCAACCGCGAAACGCTGGACGTAAAATACAAAGGCAAAAGCATTGCCGAGGTGCTGGCCATGACGGTGGAAGACGCCGTAGGTTTTTTTGCCAGCATCCCCCCCGTGGCCCGCAAGCTGCAAACCCTCATGGACGTAGGCCTTGGTTACATCCAACTGGGCCAGCCCGCCACGCAACTTTCGGGTGGTGAGGCCCAGCGTATCAAATTGGCGAAAGAGTTAAGTACCCGCGCCACCGGCCGCACGCTGTACATACTAGATGAACCCACCACGGGCCTGCACTTTGCCGATATTGACCAACTGCTGAAAGTGCTGCACCAACTGGTGGATGGCGGCAACACAATGATTGTGATTGAACATAACTTGGATGTGATTAAAACGGCGGATTGGCTCATCGACATCGGCCCCGAAGGCGGCAACGGCGGCGGCCAGCTAATTGCCACAGGCACGCCCGAGGCCGTAGCCAAAGTAAAAGCAAGCTGGACGGGGCAATATCTGGCGCCGTTGTTGGGGAAGCGGGCGGCTTAACGGCTATCCCATTCTTTTAACTCATCTGCCGTAGGCCATTCATGACCTTCTGGGGTAAACTGACCAACATCGCGCTGCTGTTTATAATATCGGGCGTACAGCGTGACGCCCAACGGGGTAAGGGCTGCGGTGGATGCCACCACAACCCCCAACCACCGCAGGCTCAACATCGCTTCGTACAACGCGGCATTAGGTTCGGGTGTCATTATATTTCCACCACCTGCACAAGCACGCTGGGCGATTTGCCGCGCTCTTGCTTGAACAGTTTGCGCAAGGTGGCGCTCAGCACTTCGCCCGCTTGGGCGGTGTTATCCACCAACCCGTCGGGAAACACCGTTTCCAAGGCTTTGGCACATAGAGCGCTGGCTTTGGTGATCATGGCTTTTTGCTTTTGCTCGTCAATCAGCCCACGGGTGGAGATGTTCACATCACCCAGCCATTCGCCGTTGGATTTGCGGATGGCGATGGCGGCACTTACCACACCATCAAAGCTCAGTTTGCGGCGTTCTTTGATGGGCAGAGGGTCGTTCCCCAAAATAAACAAGCCATCCACGTAGTTGTAACCGTGGGGGTGTACGTGGGTTTGGGTAAAGGCCTTCTCAACCCCTTCTCCCGCCAGCACCAATTTGTAGCCAGGTTTGATGGCAAGCGGCGTGTAACCCCACTCCTTCGCCCATTTGGCATGTTCCATCAGGTGGGATGTTTCGCCGTGCACGGGCACCACGTAGCGGGGTTTCAGCAACCCGTACATGCGCTGAATTTCAGGACGGCTGGCGTGGCCAGACACGTGGGTTTTTTTATCGTTGATTTGGGTAAACATGGTGGCGCCCAAGCTGTACAGGCCGTTGATGACGGTCATGATAGCCTTCTCGTTCCCGGCAATCATGCGGGAGCTTAAAATCACGCTGTCGCCTTCCGTCACGCGGATGCCGCGCACTTCGGTGCCATTGGCCAAACGGGAAAGACTGGCCTCGGTTTCGCCCTGCGTGCCGCTGGCAAACACCAGAACCTTGTTGGCGGGAAGTTTGGCGGCTTCTTCGGCGTCAATCACCCAGCCCTTCAGGCTGTTGGGGTAAAAGTTCAGCTCTTTGGCCCAACCGGTCATCTTGTTGATGGTACGGCCCAAAAAGCAGGTTTTGCGGCCATGTTTGGCGGCAAGCTCGGCCACAGCCAGGGCGCGGCCCACGTGGCTGGCAAACGAGGCGAAAAACACCTTGTGCTTGGCTTGGCCAATCAGCATGTCCAAGTGTTTCAGCACTTCGGCTTCGCTCACGTTCTCTTTGCTCGCAAAAATACCCGTGCTGTCGCCAAAGGCTGCCAACACACCTTGCTTGCCAATCTCGGCCCAACGTTTTTCATTCGTGGGCCAGTTCAGCAGGGCTTGGTCGTCAAATTTATAGTCGGCCGTGTGCACCACGGTGCCGTAAGGTGTGCCAATGGCCAACCCGCAGGCTTCGGGGATGCTGTGGGAAACCGCCACGTACTCCACCTTGAACGGCCCCACCTCAATCACTTCGCCCACGTGGGCGGTGTTCACTTGGCCTTTTTGGGGTTTAATACCCATTTCGCGCAGTTTGCCTTCCATGCTTAAACGGGCAAAGGGGGTGGCGTACACGGGCGCGCCGCCAAAGTCATCCCACAGGTAGCCGATGCCGCCAATGTGGTCTTCGTGGGCGTGGGTAATAAACACGGCTTTGATGTTTTTGCCGTGTTCGCGCAAAAATTTGGTATCTGGGATGATGATATCCACGCCGGGGGTACTATCGTCGCCGAAGCTCACACCCGCATCCACCACGATGTACTGGCCGTTGCACTCGTACACCATCATGTTCATGCCGATGCGGCCGATACCGCCCAACGCGAGGGCGGCAATATGGTTTGTTTTGGTCATTGTTTAAAACTTTCTCATGTCCCTTCCGCGCTTTGTTTGGGGCACGGTATAGGGGTTACCTCGTAATAAGGTATTGCTACCGGAGATTTGGATTCAATGCTTACGACCTTGCGCAATCACATCACCGCTGTGGATGTGGTGCAGCCCTCCGGCATCGTCCACCACAACCAAGGTGCCGTCGGGCGTTAACCCTTGGGCGCGGCCAAATAACACCGTGCCGTTGGGGTTCTCCCACCGCACGTTTTGACCGATCGTGCAGCTCTGCCGCACATATTCGCCTGCAAGCGCAGGCCAACCTGATTGGGTATATAAGGCTAAAATATCGGAAAAGCAAGGGATAAATGCATAGAGCAGTTCATCTCGTGTGGGGGGGGCCACGGTTTCAGAGAGGAATATGCCTTGAAACGTGTCGGGAACCTCGGGCGGGCGGGTGATGTTCAGGCCAACCCCCACAAGGTAGGTTGGGGGGTTGGGCGGGATAAGCGGGAGGCTTTCCACTAAGATTCCCGCCAGTTTTTTGCCGTTGAGCAGCAGGTCGTTCGGCCATTTGAGGGTGAGGTAAGGAAGGCCTTCGGCCTGTTTGGAACCGTGGATACCCGCCTGCGCGGGCATGACGCGTTCCGCGTCCAAGGGGGCTTCGCCCCCTTGACCCCCTTCACACAACCCCATGAACTCTCGCAACGCCCGTGCCATGGCAAGGGCCGTAAGGAACGGCAAGTGGGGGTACGCCCCCCGCACGATGACCGTGCAGGCCAAGCTGTGGTGGGCAAACATCGTCCACGGGCGGTTCAGGCGGCCGCGGCCGCTGGTTTGGTCATCGGCAACCACCGTGGCCAAGTGGGGCGCGCCGTTCTCGGCCCACGCACGGGCGTCCTCCATGGTGGATGGGGTGGTGGGGAGGTGGCGGATGTTCAACTGGCCTATCATTTTTGTACCTAACTTGCATTTATAGACTCTCAACCCTACATATATACCATGTCACTCCGCAAACTCACACTCGCTTTTTCGGCAGCATCAGCCTTATCCAGCATGGCCGAGGCTACTACGTTTGAAGTTGCACCTGAATTTATTGGGCAATGTGCCCATGTCAAAGTTATAAAAGCACCCGGAGGTGGTTATTATGGGCAAGGTACTAGTCCTCAATTTCAGTCATCCAACAAAGCATCCGATATTATTTTCTATGTTTCCGACCCTCTTGGAAAAGAAATTATCGATAAAGCCCCCGAATCCAGGGCACACGTAGAGATTACATACTCCCGCCGCATTCACTACAAAAGCGGCGTAACCGAGTACGGTCATTTTGTAACAAAGTTGTGTGAACCCGCTTTAAGCTAGCATTCACTACACCGTCAAAATATCTTTTTCCTTGGCGGCCAACAGGTCATCCACTTGCTTGATGTAGCCTTTGATTTGCTCTTCCAGGTGCTCCATATCGCGTTTGGCGTCGTCTTCGCCTTGGCCGTCGTCTTTGGCCTTTTTAATGGTGTCCATGCCATCGCGGCGGATGTTGCGGATGGCCACGCGGGCTTCTTCCGCCGCGCGGGAGGCGATTTTTACCAGTTCCTTCCGGCGTTCTTCGTTCAACGCGGGGATGGGCACGCGTACCAGTTGGCCGTCCACCGCGGGGTTAAGCCCCAAACCAGCGTCGCGGATGGCTTTTTCCACCGACGCCACCAGGCCCCTATCCCACACGTTCACGGTAATCAGGCGGGCATCCGCCACGCCCACGGTGCCGCATTGGCTCATGGGCATCATGCTGCCGTAGGCTTCCACCTGCACGCCATCCAGCAGGGCGGGGCTGGCGCGGCCCGTGCGCAGGCCCATAAACTCGTGTTTCAGGCTGTTAATGGCGCCGTTGAGGCGTTGGATAATGTCGGACATGGCTATTTCCTTTTCTTACAGGCAGACCATGGCGGAACAACCTAAAAACGTCAAGAAGCGGATTTATCGGCCGGAACGGGATGGGCCAATCAAATTTGATCCGCACTTCGCGATTAATGATAGAAACATACCACCTAAGGCACCATCTGCTTCATCGTCTCTAAGGGGTGCATATCCATTCTCAGAAGCACATTCAATCCCAGCTTCAGCCGTCGCAATGGCCGCAACAGAAAACCCAACCTTCATAATCCGCCGTGGAATGGAATATCGTGAATCAAAGGCATCTTCAACACCCGATAAGATGCTTCCAACCTGAAGTCCACGCATAAACACCCTAAAACCATTCAACACATTGCCTGTTGACGCCGCATAAACCATACATCCTGAACCTAACAACAGATACGCGGTTGCATGAAGCTGAAAACGCGTAACAGCATCAAAATCTGCTTCCTTTTGCTTGATAGTTCTATTGTCGGGTTGCCAGCTCATAGTATACATATATGGATGAGGATTATCCTTTGTCAACTCCCACAAGTAGTTTAGTGTCGTTTTCATGAAAACCCGCCGCCGCCGCGACAAAGGCCAACCCACCAGCCACACGCCACCCCAGCACCGCCGTCCGTTTGGCCGCCAAAGGCCGCCCAAGCATGGCCCACGGGTAGAGTTGCCCGCCAGTTTTGAGGTAGATGTGGTGGCCGTGAATGATG
>JBAQUT010000066.1:0-10567 GCA_049297695.1 Alphaproteobacteria bacterium
AAACCTATATGCCGTTATGGTTTTTAGCGTTTATGCTGGGGGCGTGTTGTGAGTCGGTTTACGATTTCATCATCCCCCATACCCAAGCCTTTGGTTTGAGTATGGTATCCGCCAACGGAGCCTACAGTGCCTTGCTGTTGGGGGCGGTGGTGTTGCAATTGCCTCTTTCGTGCGTGTTGCACAAGGCGCAGGGCGTATTTCGTCAAGCCAGCGTGTTGGCCATCATGTTGGCGATATCTGTCAGCATATTGCCTGTGTTAGGCCCGTCTGTACCTGCTGTTATGGGTATGTTGGTGGGGGTGGGAGGCCTTACGGCAGCCTTGGCTGTTTTGGCAGATACCTTTGTGTGCAAAACCATGCCGCGCAACATGCATTCCCAAGGCCTCCAATTTTCCGAATTGGTGTATGTTGTAGGGGGTATCGCCGGTGCCCAAACTACGGGGTACGCGATGGATGTGGCCGGGCCCGTGTGGGGTCATGCTGCGGCACAAGGGGTTCTTGCATGTGTTTTGGTAGGGGCATTGTTGCTTATGATCTTGAGATTTCAAAAACATCATATAATAAAAACCTTGAAACCATATCTACTTTCTGCGGCATAAGTGTATCAATCGGTTGCACCAATGTTAGGCGAGAGCCCTAGCATCCCAACACCCAAGCACCTAGCATCCTCCCATGGCCGACGATGAAGACCAGTCCTCCAAAACCGAAGAGCCCAGCCAGCGCAAGCTGGACAAGCTGCGGGAAGAAGGCAACATGCCCAACAGCCGCGAAGTGGGGCATGTGTTTGCGTTGCTGGGCACGTTGATTGTGGTGGGGCTGGTAGGCCCGTGGACCATGGCCAACTTGCTGGAATTTACTGGCAGCGTGCTGCAAAACGCCGGCACGGTGCGGCTGGTAACCACGCCGGATATGGGTGCGGTGATTACTCATGCCATGCTGACGGGCCTGATGTATTTAATGCCCATTTTGCTGGTGTTTATGGTGCTGGGGTATGTGGCGGGGTTTATCCAAACGGGTGGGAATATCTCCACTAAGCCGCTGAGCATCAATTTGGAAAAGATATCGCCCATGGCGGGATTTAAGCGCATGTTCTCGCTGAAAAGTGTGGCGGAGCTGATTAAGGCGATTATCAAGTTTGGGATTATCGGCGCCGGTATGGTGGCCCTTGTGTACGGCAAAATGGAGGATATTTTGCACACGGCGGATAGCAGCCTGTTGGCAGCCTTGAGCGGCACCCACCGCCTGATGCTGGAAGTGATTGCCGTGGCGTTGCTGATGATGCTGCTGCTGGCCATGGTGGATTATTTGTTCCAGCGCTTTCAATACATGCAGCAGCACATGATGAGCCGCAAGGAAATGAAAGATGAATTTAAAGAAAGCGAGGGCGACCCCCATGTGAAGCAGCGTCAGCGGCAAATACGGCTGGAGAGGTCTCGCAAGCGGATGATGAGCAACGTGCCCAAGGCCGACGTGGTGATTACCAACCCCACCCACTACAGCGTGGCGTTGCGCTATAAGCCCGAGGAGGGGGATGCCGCACCGACATTGTTGGCCAAAGGGCTGGACCATATGGCCATACGCATCCGCGAGGTGGCGCGGGAGCATAACATCCCGTTGTACGAAGACGCACCCTTGGCCCGCACCTTGTACGCCCAAGTGGAAATTGACGACGAAATCCCCCTCCAGCTGTACGAGGTGGTTGCCAAAGTGATGGCCTTTGTGATGGAGTTGAAAAAGAAACGGAGGGCAGCGTAGAGGCTTGCCCTCCGTAGCCTTGGCGAAGGAGGGTGGAACTGAAGCGGAAACATAAGGTGGCTTGACAGAGGGTAACCCCCACCCCACATATAAGATACACAAGGAGAAACATGAGATGAGCTTGATGGTCTTTGATATGCCCCTGAACGGTGAAACTTACCGTATTCGGATGGATATGCAGCGGTTGCCTCATTCGTTTCAAATCCATACCTACACCGAGATAATCGAGGTGTGGAAACTGGGCGAACCCATCCAGTATTTGGGGAAATACACCTGCGAGATTGCAAACGCTGAGGTGGTGAGCGAGGTGATTGAAAACAGCGGTGGGCAGGATATTCCAGCCTTTATCCTTGCTGCCGCCCGCGAAGCCTACAACGCCCGCCTGAACCAAGGGCCAGACCGTTAACGTTTTTAGAACGGCAACACTTTGTCCAGCACCGTCACGCCCCATTGAGGAGTTTGGGCGCTGTCCACCACGCCATCGCCCACGTAGGCAATGCGGGCTTCGGCAATTTTGCTGCTGGGAATGGTGTTGCCGCTGGTAATGTCTTCGGCACGAACCACACCTGTTAGCTTCATAATCTGCTTTTCGTAGTTCACCATCACTTCGCGCTGGCCTTGTATCACCAACAAATCGTTGGGCAACACTTGCGTTACCACGGCGGCAATGCTGCCGGTTAAGCGGTCTTTCCGCTCGTTTTTGCCTTTGCCTTTAAAGTCGCGGTTGCTGTCGGTATCGTTGAGTCCGTTGGTGGCAAGGTCTATCCCGCGGGTCAGCAATTGGCCCGAAATAAAGGGTAATACGCTCACGCCGCTGCTGCTGTTGTGTGTGCGGTTGGATTCGCTTTTGGCTTCCCCTTTGGCCTCCGCACTTTCATCCACCATCACGGTCACTAAGTCGCCCACGGTGCGGGCGCGGCTGTCTTTGAAAAACTGTTTGTTGCCCGGCACCCACAGGCTGCCCGCCGCAGGCTTGGGGGGCGTGGGGATAATCATCGGCGTGGCAATGCTGGCCGTTTGGGGGTTGTTCAGGTTGGCGCCCACAGGCGTCATGGTGGGGCGCGTCATGGTTTGGCAGGCTGCCAAAGCAACAACCGTAAGGGCCAATGTTGGAATGTTGCGCATGTCAGTGTACCTCCACCTGGTTGGCCGAAACCACAACACCCACAAGGGTAGCGCGGCTTTCGGGGTTTAAAACTTTAATGCTTTCGCCCACACGGCCGTCTTCCAGCGCTTGGCCGTTGCCAACCAGTTCAAGGCCGGGTTTGCGATACACCACGGTCACGGTGCTGTTGCGGGTTACATCGGTGGCGGTTTTAACATGCAAGCGGCTTATAGGGGCGCCTGCCCGTAGCGGGTGGCTGGCTTGCATGCCAGTCAGTTCGTCCAACCCTTGCACGGTGCTGGCGTACACCTTGGTGCTGTCGGTATCTTTCAGCGTAAACGCGGCGTCATCCAGTTTTTCGCCAGCGGCCACGGTGCGGGTGGGCACGGGGATGCTCATGGTGGCGGCCTGCGCCAAACCGCTGCACACAAGGCAAGCGGCGGTGAAAAGCAGGGTGCGGGTACGCATGAGCAAGTTCCTTTTTTTATTAAATAATAAACAGCACGGGCAAACCAACCACCACAATGCTCAACCAGCCCATCATGCGGATATCAAACAAGGGGCGTTGACGGTTAGCCACCATGTCGCGCCAGCTCAACAAAGCAAAACGGCCATCGCGTTGCATGTAAGGGCCGTGGCGGGGTTCGTCGTTCAGCCAGATCATAACTTCGGTTGCCAGTGTGTTCATTGTTGTTCTCCTAAGTGGGTGGCGCTTCCCGGCGCCGTCCCCCTTGGCGGATGAACTGTTCATCCGCATCTCCCGAAAGGTAAAATGCATAACCCGTGCCAACTTGCACAAAAGGCCATCAAGTGATGGCCTTTGTTATGTTATATCATATGGTTATATCAAGTTACTTGGTTGAGGGTTTGCAGCATTTGGTCGGCGGCGGTAATCACCTTGCTGTTCAGTTCGTACGCCCGTTGGGCGGTAATCAGCTTGGTGATGCTTTCCACCGAATCCACGTTGCTTTGTTCCAAAAAGCCTTGGCTGATGGTACCCGCGCCGCCTTCGCCTGCGGTCGTATCGGTGGCGGTGCCGCTGGCTTCGGTGGCCAGGTAGTAGTTGTCTCCAATGTTTTGGAGGCCGGCTTCGTTGGTGAACATGGAGAGGGTGATGGTGCCCAGTTCGGTCACGGCATTATCTACTTTGGCACTTACCACGCCCGTGCCGCTGATGGTAAAGTCGGTGGCCGTGGCGGGCACGGTGATGGCGGGGTCCAGCGGGTAGCCTTCTTTGCTCACAATCTGTCCGTCTTGGTTGACTTGCAGGCTACCATCCCGCGTGTAGGCGGTGGTGCCATCGGGCAGGGTGATACGCAGGAAACCGCGGCCGGACACCGCCATATCAAAGTTATTACCCGTGTTAGCCAAGGTGCCTTGGGCCATAATTTTGTAAACGCTTCCGGTGTTCACACCCAGCCCGATTTGCATGCCGGTAGGGGCCAGCGTGCCCGAGCCGCTGGTGATGGCGCCCACGCCCACACGGTTCAGGTACATCAAATCTTCAAACGCCGCTTGGCTTTGTTTAAAGCCCGTGGTGTTCAAGTTGGCAATGTTGTTGGAAAGCACGTCCACGTTCAGCTGTTGGGCGTGCATCCCGGTGGCGGCAATGCGGAGGGCTTGCATCATGGGTTAGGTTCTCCTTGCGTTAAAATCTATTGGGTTCCGCCCAAGGTGCGGATGGCCCGCTCCTGGAGCTGTTCGCTGCTTTGCAGCAGCTTCAAACTGGTTTGGTAGGCGCGGGAGGCATCTTGCAGCATCACGCTTTCCTTCACGGGGTCTACGTTGCTGGCTTCGATTTTGCCTTGGATGACCGTAGGATTGGCCGAAGGAACGGGTGTTGCCCCACCCGCCGTAAACGCCACGTTGCCAGTGCGTTGCAGGCTTTGAAGTTCGTCATCTTGAAATTCAAACACCCCAATTTGGGCCACTTGGCCTTGCTCGGTGGCCAGCGTGCCGTCGCGGGCGATGATGATATCCCGAACACCTGCGGGGAGTTGGATGGGGCCTTGGGCGATATCCAGCACGGGGTAGCCTTCGGGAGTCATCAAAGTTCCGTCGTTAGCAACCACAAAGTGGCCGCGGCGGGTGTATTGGGTTTCGCCGTTCACATCAATGGCAAAAAAGCCTTTCCCTGCAATGGCGGCGTTGGTGGGGCTGCCGCTTTCCGCCAGCACACCGGCGTTGTAATCAATCACCATGCTTCTATCCGCCACATAGCTGGCCGTGGGGTGGCCTAGGGGGCGGCTCACCACTTCTTTGAATTCGTAGTCTTTGCGGCGGTAGCCATCGGTGTTGGCGTTGGCGATGTTGTCGGCCATAGCGGTAAACTTCCGCTGGGTGGCCAAGGCGCGTGCCGTAAGGATGGATATCTCTTGCATAGCCCCTGTAATGCACGGGGCGTGCCAAGGTTGTGGGGTATGAGTCTTAGGCCCTCATGGCTTGGGTCAGGCTAGCCGCCCGTGTTTGCTCCAAAGCCACTAAAGCTGCTTTTTTATCCTCCAACATGGCCGCTGCGGCGGTGCGCACGCTGGCGAGGTTCATCAGCGCGGTGTCCCTCAAGGTGAGTGTTTCGGGGCTAAGATGCAGCACCTCCGGCATGGTTTTAGCAAGTTTTTCAAGCACGTAGCTTTGGATGCCGTCCACCCCTTCCGCCGCCAAGGCTTGGTAAGCGGCGGGTGTTTCGGCCCATTCCGCCACAATCTTGCTGTGGGGGGCGTGGGTGGCAATGCGCTGGATAAGGCTATGGACGTCCTTCACACCGTTCGCAAACGCCACGCTGTCGGGTTTGGGTTCCACCAGAAGGGGGCGGATGAGCGTACCATCCAGCTTCACGCTGTCGGGCTGCAAAATCAGCAAATGCTCGTCTTCACCTTCCAATCCACGGTAGTCGTCATACGCCAGCAAACAGCCTGTAGCTTGGCGCAGCAGGGCCAAGTTGGCAAAAATGGTGTTCAAACGGGGGTTATCGCGCCCGCGTTCGGTGATTTCCACGCACAAACGGGGTGTCAGGTGTTTGGGCAGGCGGCGGATTTCTTGCTCCAGCAACGCATAATCGTTGGCGTGCAGCAGGCTGGCAGGTTCAATGTTCACGGCATGGGGGCCGTCGCTTACGGCGGCGGGGCCGCCGGCTTCCAGCTCGTCGACCAAGGTCATCAGGGTCAACAGGTCTGCTTTGGCAATCAACCCTGCTTTGGTGAGGGCTTGGAACACGCGACCACGGAGGAAAGGCGCTACTTGCACACCCGAAAGCCGTTCGTAACTGGCCACCAGTCCCGCTTGACCGCTGGTGGTAGGGAAGGCCCGTATGGCCTCCGCCCGCGCCATGGGCAAAGCCTGCCCAGCCTCGGCAAACCCTGCAAAAAACGCGCTCATCAGGGCGTAATCCAGCAGTTTGGGTGTAAAGCCTTCGTGGGTGGCAATATTTTCTAAAAACGCGGTTTCCACCTCCATGCGGCGGGCATGGGGAAGGTCATTCCACGTGGGCTGCACCACCACGGCATCCCACCACACGCGCACCAGGCCGTTCACGGCCATCACGTCGGGCACGCTACGGCGGTTGACGGTGGCAAAGGGTTTGGCCTGCATCAGGGCGGGGCGCGATTCCTCCAGAACTTGGCGGAGTTGCTCGGCGGCAAAGGCGGCGGCGTGGGACATTGTTATCTCCTTCTTACCTTCTTATAGGGCAGGGGAGAAGACGGGCTGACAGGGGGTTTACAGGCATAAAATTTATAGGTATATATGAATGCAAAGGGAGATAAACCAATGCCTATGAACATAACCAACGACGTAGTTCAATTCACAATCTCAACAATCAGATATTTCAACAGCGATACCTTATTAGCTGTTATGAAAACAGTTTTTACACCTCCTGAGTTGGATAAAATCATTCAAGATATAAAGGATAAAAGACTATCTGTGTTTCAAGATATGTTGGTAGAACATGTTAAAAATCAAAACCTTGAAAGTGCTTCGCTGGCACTTACAGTTGGGGCTGTTTTGACAGCCCGCCGCATGGAAGAACTCGCCAACCCCGACCAAAGTCGGGGCGTTGTTCATTACTGGTAAAATCAAACGGACCGTTAAATCGGCATCCGCAGTATCTCTTGGTACGCCTCAATGGCTTTGTCGCGCACCGTGACCAAGGTTTGCAGGGTCATTTCAGCTTTACCGATGGCGCTCACCACGTCTTGCAGCGGCACATTGTCGCCCCGTGCGGCGGCAAGGCTGAGGGCTTGGGCCTCGCTTTGGGCGCTGGTGGCTTGGCTTACCATGTTTTTCAACACGCTGGCAAAGCCTTGGGCGGGGTTGGTGTCGTCGCTGCCCGTAGCACCGCCCACGGCGTTTCTTAGGCCTTGCAGGTTGGGCAGGTTACCAAGTTTGGCGATGTCCATGGGGTTATCCTCTTCTTAGGCGCGTAAGTTAGGCCGAAGCAGGGCGTTGGTCAACCTACCGTAACATATCCAGTGTGCGGCTGGCCATATCGCGGGTGGTGGTGTAGGCGGCCATGTTGGCTTCGTAGGCGCGCTGGGCATCTTTCATGTTCACCGTTTCCACCGTTTGGTCTACGTTGGGGTGCATCACAAAGCCTTTGGCGTCGGCCAGCTTGTTGGCGGGGTCGTACACGGGTACCAGGGGGGTTACGGTATCTTTGGCAATGCGCTCCACCTTCACTTCGGTGGTGCCCGTTTGCGGGTTCATGTAGCTTTTGAAATACACTTGCTTGGCGCGGTAGGGCTGGCCGGCATCGTCGGCGCTTTCCACGCTGTCGGCGTTGGCAATGTTTTCTGCCGCAACCCGCGCCCGTGTGCTTTGGGCGTACATGCCGCCGGCGCTGATGTTCATGGTGGCCATTAAATCCATGGGTTATCTCCTACTGTTGGCGGCCAAGGGCCAGTTTTTGCATGCTGCTGTGCTTGGCGTAAATTTGGGTCATCATTTGGTAGTCCAGCTTGGTTTGGTTCATTTTCACCATTTGTTCGTCCAGCCGCACGGCGTTGCCGTTGTGCTGGATGAACCGTGCCGATTGGATTCCCGATGCCCCCGCGCCACCCATGGTGCCGCCTTTGTGCTGGGTGTCGGTTCCCGCCATGGCCAGCTTGTTCTGGGCGCCCGCTACGTAGCTTTTGAACGAAATATCCCGCTCCAAGTACCCCGGTGTGCTGGCGTTGGCGATATTCCCCGCCAACACGGCCTGACGGTCAATCAGGAAGCCCATACGGGCCTTGAGAGACGCTTGCAACGAGGGTTGAACGGTTCCATCCATGGCCTACCTTTGCAGGATGCGTGCCAAGGGTGTGGTTAAAAAAGAGGCAAAACAGGCCAGATAACCTTAACTCTTCATTTTGGCTGCTGCCACCGCCGCACGGGTGGAGATTTCGTCCATCACCTGTTTGGCTTGGGCGGAAAGGTTGGCCATATCCGTCACATCCACCCCCAACGCCGCTTCCAGCTTGGCGGCGGCGCTGCTGGGCTGGCCCGCCAAAATATCCTCGGCCAGGTTTTGAAGGGTATCCAGCAAGTCTTTGGCTTGGTCACGCGCGTTGCGGGGGTGGGGGGTGTCGCTTTCCAAGCCGTCCAACGGCACATACGCGTTGGCAAAGCCGCTGGAACTTGCAGGCGCAGCATCATCCGTTTCGCTGGCGGCATCCAACAAACTGGCAAAGGCGGTGCCTCCGTGGGGGCGTGTTACGGCCTTCTTTTTATCGGGCCCTTGGGCGGCGGCGGGGCCACCGACTTTGATGTCTACCATGCGTCAGGCTCCTCGGTGTTGAATAGAAACAGGTTATCCTGCATCGAGGTTGTAAACAAGCCCAATATCAGCGTGAACGATGCCGCCATCACCACCAGCGAGAGGGCAATGGCCAAGGGGACGGAAAGGAAAAACACTTGAAGCTGGGGGATAAGCCGGTTGAAAATCCCGAACATCAGGTAGGTAAGAAACCCCACCACCATCACGGGGGCCGAAAGTTGAACGCCCAACAGCATGAGTTTGCCAATCTGGGTGACAATCGCAGTCAGCATGTCGCCCGTGGCCAGCACGCTGCCGGGAGGAAAGGCTTTGTAGCTGGCGACAATCCCTAAAATCAGCTGGTGGTGCAGGTTGAGCGCTAGCACCAGCAGCCCCGCCGCAAGGGTAAGCAGCACGGTGGGGGCGGCCGTGTTGGCCCCGCTGGTGGGGTCAAACAAGCTGGCGGCTTGCAGGCCGCTCATAAAGGCAATCAACTCGCCCGCCAGGTTCATGGCACCCATCATGATGCGGGCGCCAAGGCCCATCATCAAACCAATCAGCATGTCGGTGGCCAGCAGGGTCAACATATCCCCCGTGGCCACGGGCAGGGCGGGTAACTTGGTGGAAAGCAAGGGGTATAAAATAAGGCTGATGGCCAAACCCAGCAACAACCGCGCACGGGTATTGATGGCGGGGTCGGAAAGGCTGGGGAACACAAACATGGCCGTACCCAGCCGCGCAAACACCAAAAAAAACTGGAACGTGAACAGGGGGAGAATTTCGGCCACGTTCATGGGTTAGGGGGCCGCCACACCTTGAGTGGCGTCGGTGCCTTCGGGCTGGGTGGGTTGCACGGTCATGCGGGCAAACAGGTCGGTGGTGAGTGATTCCAGCTGGCTGGCCATAAAGGGCATTACCAGAAGCATCACGGCAAACACGGCGATGATTTTAGGCACAAAGGTGAGCGTAACTTCTTGAATGGATGTGAGCGTTTGGAACAACGCCACCAGCAACCCCACCACCAGCGCCACCAGCATTAACGGCCCGCACACCATGATGAGCGTGGTAATGGCTTGGCGGGAAACTTCAGCAACGGCGTCGGGGGTCATGGACGCAGAATAGGGTGTTTTAAGCTTCAACGACAAGGGCTTTTGCCATGTCTTGAGTCAGAGGTATTACTCGGGTGTGTAGACGTTAGGCCATTCGCCCTGAGGTTGAATGAGGTTGTTCAGATGGCCATGCTTTAAACATTGCGTTTGATATTCATGTATATAGGATATAAAAGTCATTGTTTTTCGTAAGCCGTTTTTGAGCCGTTTTTTGTATTCGTTGTGTAGTTTTAAAAAAGCAGTATCCCATTCTTGTGAAGGAATTTGCGATTTAAGATCGTATAAAACCTTTGATTCATTGGCATGCCACGATTCAAACTCGTCACGCTCACGTTCAAGGGATTCATTAAGTGACCTGAGATGAGGGATTTCCTCGGCAAATCTTGGGCCAAATGCCCGGTTAAAGGGGTGGTCTATATCTGAATGTTTCTGATAAGACCGAATATAATCGCTGCATAGGGAGGCGTGTGCCGGAGGCGCGGTCGTAAATGTCGTCACAACAAGAGCGGTTGCTCCTAGTGCTATTCCAGGAAATTGAAAAGAAAACATAATAAGTCCTTAGGTTATGAATGAAGGTGGTTGTTATCTCTTTGTTGTATACTTGTCAAGGTGTCGTCAAAACTTAACCATGTGTTGAGAATCGCACGCCCCACATGCAAACAGTGACCACCTCTTGCCTAATGGGTAGAACCACGCCACAATGCCGCCCAAACCAACAACAAGGCACCTGTTTCCATGAAAGACGCCCCCGGTATTCTCCACGACATCCGCACCATACGGGATATCGAAGCCTCGCTGGAGGAGGCGGAAACGTTTATCAACCGTGTAAAAACCAACAAGGTGCGGCTGACGCTGGCCAACGGGAAC
>JBAQUT010000067.1:0-20883 GCA_049297695.1 Alphaproteobacteria bacterium
CCATTGGGAAATAAGGGTTTCGGTGCCAATGCCATTGCCGCAGCCCAGTTCCAGAATGTTGCAGGCGGGGGAGAGGAGGCGCATCCCCGTAAACAGTTTGGGCAACACGTGGCGTTGGATGAGCGTATGCACGGGCGAGTTGAGGTAATTCCGTTCTGTGCTGCTGGGTTTCATTTGCCTAAGCCTTGCGTTTGTTGGTATAAGAAGGGTGCCAAACAACAAGGAAAACTGCAACCATGATGCGATGGATGGGTGTACTGATTGTGGCGTTATTAACAAGCATAGCAGGGGGCACCATGGCCGAACCACAGATTCAGCAGTTAACCAGCCCCAAGGGCACCACGTACTGGCTGGTGGAAAGCCCGCAAATACCCATGGTGAGCGTGGAAGTGGCCTTGAGGGCCGGCAGTGCCTTTGAGCCCGCCTCCAAACAAGGTTTGGCCAGCATGACGGCCAGCATGATGGATGAAGGCGCGGGCGATTTGGACGCCAAGGCCTTTAAAGAAGCGCTGGACGAATTGGGTGCCCGTTTTGGGGCAGGGAGCGATAAGCTGGATGTAACCGTGCACCTGACCACGTTGATAGAACACGCCGAAGCCGCTACCCAGCTTGCGGCGCTGGCCTTACACAAGCCTCGGTTTGATGCCGACGCCTTGGAACGGATGAAGGCCGCCACTGTTGCGGGGATTCAGCAAAGTGAAGAAAACCCCGGTGCCGTGGCGGGCCGTGCCTTTGCCAAGGCGGTGTTTGATGACCATGCGTATGCCCGCCAATCGGTAGGGACGGTGGAGAGTGTGGCGGGTTTGACCGTGGAGGATGTGAAGGCCTGGCACACTACCCAGTTGACCAAGGCTAACATGGTGGTGAGCGTTGTGGGGGCCGTAAAGCCCAACCAAGCGGGGAAATTGGTGGATGTTCTGGTGGAGGATTTGCCTGCTGGAACCGCTCGCAATGTCATAACCGAAGGCCCCAAGCCCACCACGCCCCAATTGGTACGGATTGAAAAAACCTTGCCCCAAGCCACCATTATGCTGGGCCACGTGGGGATGAGCCGCGACGACCCCGATTATTACCCAATGCTGGTGATGAACGAGATGTTGGGCGGTGGGATTTTGACAAGCCGTTTGTTTGAAGTCGTGCGCGAAAAACATGGCTTGGTGTACGGTGTGGGCAGCGCCAACACCGTGCTGCCCAAAGGCGGCATGTTTGTGGTGCAACTGCAAACCGAAAACGGCAAAGCCCAAAAGGCTTTGGATTTGATTAAGGCGGAGCTGGAGCGCATCCGCACCACCCAACCCACGGACCAAGAGTTTGCCGATGTGGTGGATTATCTGGTGGGGTCGTTCCCCTTGCGGGTGGACAGCAACGGCAAGGTGTTGGATTACCTAAGCTTGATGCAAATGGAAAACCTGGGGGCGGATTATCTGACCAAGTGGGTGGGGCACATTAAGGCCGTAACGCCCGCGGATATTCAGCGCGTGGCGGCCAAGCTGATACAACCCGATGCCATGGCCGTGACCATTGTGGGCAGCGGCCCTGCCATGAAGGCCCATTGGTAATGAGCGGGGTGCCGCCACTGACCGTCTCCCAATTGGCGGGGGCGATTGATGGTGTGCTGCAGGAGAGTTTCCCCTATGTGGCGGTGCTGGGCGAGGTGGGCAAAGCCACCTTGCATGGCAACGGACATTTGTACGTGGATTTGAAAGACGATACGGCGGTGATCAACACCGTGATGTGGCGCACCAACGTGGCTGCCCACGCGACGTTGCCCCAAACGGGGGATAAGGTGATTGCCCACGGCAAAATAACCACCTACAAGGCCCGCAGCAGTTACCAGCTGCAAGTGGTGCGGTTTGAGGCCGTGGGCGCAGGCGCCCTGATGCAGCAGTTTGAACAATTGAAAACCAAATTGTTGGCGGAAGGTTTGTTTGAAAGCACGCGCAAAAAACCGATACCGTTGCTGCCGCGATGCATTGGGGTTATCACCTCGCCCACAGGGGCGGTGATTCAGGATATTTTACACCGCCTGCGGGCACGTTGCCCTGTGCCTGTGGTGGTATGGCCTGTGACCGTGCAGGGCACCACGGCGGCGGGAGATGTGGTGAAGGCGGTGCAGGGTTTTAACGCCTTGCCGGAAGCCCGCAAGCCCGACCTGTTGATTGTGGCCCGTGGCGGTGGAAGCCCGGAAGATTTGGCACCGTTTAACGACGAAGCCTTGGTGCGCGCGGTGGCGGGGAGCGGGATACCGGTGATTTCGGCCGTGGGGCACGAAACCGATACCACGTTGTGCGATTACGCCGCCGACATGCGCGCCCCCACCCCCACCGCTGCCGCTGAAATGGCCGTGCCCGTGCGGGCGGACGTGTTGGCGTGGCTGGCCAGTGCCCGTGCGGGGTTGGCGCGGGAAATGCAGGGCCAGATAACCGATTACAAAGCGCACCTTGCCATGGTGAAACGCCTGTTGCCCGACCCTGTGCGGCTGGTGGGCCAAGCCCAGCAACGGTTAGAAGAAACCGCCATGCGCCTGAACCGCATGGGCCCTACGTTGGTGCAACATCACACGGCCCGTTTGGCGGGGCTTGCCCGTGTGTTGCAGGCCCATCAGCCACTCGCCCCTTTGGCGCGGGGGTTTGCGTTGGTGCGGAGTGAAGTGGGAGATTTGATAACCACATCCACCGCCTCCGCAGGCCCCGTGGTGGTACAATTTAACGACGGCACACGGAAAGGAACCTTGCAATGAAATGGATGATGGCGGCGTTGCTGGTAGCCGTACCTGCATGGGCCGAACCTGCATTGGAAGTAGTGAACCAAAACCTTCAACCCGGCGGGTTTATGGTGGGGCGGGTGGAGCAAGGGAGTGTGGTGCGGTGGAATGATGTGAAAATCCCCGTGAATGCCGAAGGGTTGTTTGTGGTGGGGTTTGATAGGTTTGCAGGGAAGAACCAAGATATTCAGGTATGCGTGAACGCGGAGTGCACCACCACGCCCCTTACCTTGGCCAGCCGCACGTACAAGGTACAAAACGTGAAGGGTGTGCCGGCGAAAACGGTGAACCCATCGCCCGCCGAATTGAAACGCATGGCGGCGGACAATGCCGCCATTGCCGCCGCCCGCAAAACCTATGCGGGGTTGAATGCGTTTGCAGGGCCGTTTGTACTGCCTGTTCAAGCTGAAACCAGCGGCGTGTTTGGCAGCCGCCGCACGTACAACGGCGAGGAGCGCAGTTGGCACAAAGGCCACGATTTGGCCGCCAGAACAGGAACGCCCGTGTATGCTCCTGCCGATGGAATTGTGCGGCTGGCCCGCAGCACGTTTATGAGCGGGAATTTGGTGATATTGGACCATGGGAGTTACATCACCAGCCTGTACGCGCATTTGGACAGCATGGCCGTGAATGTGGGAGATACTGTGAAACAAGGCGATATGGTTGGCCGTGTGGGCACCACGGGCCGTAGCACTGGGCCCCATTTGCACTGGGGGATGAACTGGAAAAGCGTGGCCATTGACCCCGCCCTGTGGGTTGGGCATACTTTGCCGAAAGAGGAGGATCCCCATGCTGAGTAGCGTGTTATGGATTTACCGCGTAACCGTGGCCCTGCTGGTAGGGGCTTTTGTGTATGATTTTTTTGCCCCCACGGGCATGGATTACGATATGGGCGCCCCCGCGTATCTGATTATCGCCGTGTTAGCCTTGGCGGAACCCGTGTTTTGGGCTGTGATGCACTTGTGCGGCGGAGTGATGATGGGCGTGGCGGCGGGTGGCATTTTGGATGGGATTAAACTGTCTCTCATACTTGGTGTAGGGCTTGGCCTTTCTCGCCTGTGGGTGGCGGTGCTGGGGGCGGCGGCTGGCACCTACGCAGGTGGAGGGCCGCTGTTGTACAGCATCGGCGGGGTTGTTGTGGCGTTTGCGTTGTTTGGGTTGGAGCGGGGGATTATGTGGATGTGGCATTACTCCGATCACGACGCTTAAGACATGTTGTTATAAAGTTTATAAACCCATTTACATCCCCCTCCAACGCCAACGGTACAGCCACATAAGGCAAATCTGGCGGCAATTTCATGGCATCTTTTTCCGTGCACACCAAGGTAGCGCCATTAGTGCGAGCAAGAGTGTTCAGCGTATCGTGCAGGGCGGGTGTGAAGGTAGCGTGGTCAGGCAAAGAGAAAGTTTCCACCACGTTGAGCCCCGCAGCCGTTAACGCGTTAAAAAACTCATCGGGGTGGGCAAGGGCGGCAAAGGCAACAAGGGGTTTTCCACCCAAGCTTGCTACAACCGTGGTATCCAGCGCGCGGCGGAAGGCAAACACGGGTTTGACAGGCAGGCCCGTGGGAAGGAGAGTATCTTGCAGCACATAGCAATCGGCGCGGGCGGCGGCCTGTAAACATTCCCGCAACGGCCCAGCGGGGATGCCCAGTCCGTTTCCAATTCCCGAGGGCCCAAAGGTCAGCACGTCCACATCCCGCGCAACATCCACGCGGCTAAAACCGTCATCCAGAACAATCAACGTGGCGCCACGGGCCACGGCTTGCGCAACGCCATGCTGCTTGTTGCGGTGAGAGATGACTATGGCGCTGGGAAGGTGCGCCACCAACAGCTTGGCTTCATCGCCTTCGGCTTGGGCCCCTGTAACGATGGCTAACCGAAAATGGGCTTCCAACGCTTGGGCCAACAGCAAAGTGAGGGGTGTTTTGCCGCTGCCGCCTGCGGTAAGGTTCCCGATGCTAATAACAGGCACGGGTGCCCTATAAACCTTCCGCCCCCGCCACGTGTGGTGCATCCAGGCCCCCGCACCGTACAACCGCGCCAAAGGCCGTAAGGCGTGGGATTTCCACGTGCGGGTTGGGGTGTACCAAAAAGATGGGGTTTTCATGGGGCAAGGTCTTGTTTCTAGGGCAGGATAACCCTATTTCTCAAAGTATGTCACATGAAAACATACCCGATATTCTGGATTCTCAAAGCGTTGTATGGATGCGGTTTGAACACGATACGTCGTTGCGCATGGCATTTATGCTGAAAACAGCTTTGGCTACAACCGTCCGCGATGCGGCTAAAATTGGTGAAAGTGTTATGGACGGACGGACTTATGAGTATCTTAATAAAGTATATAAAGAAAAACAGTTACCGAAAGATTTTACCCCCTATCCTATCAAGCCGTTAGGAAGGGAATATGCTTTGCCCAAAGATTTGAATTACCAAGGTGTCATTCAGGCGGTTATGTGGCGCACGCGGCAAATTTACGATGACCCCGCGTTGGCGAAAGAGGTAGGTCGGGCGCTGGATGATATTCATCGGGTTAACAAGCCCAACCAACATAAAGACGTGAGGTTTGAAAGTGTGGATTGGTGGGCATGGCCCCAGCATGTAAGGCGTTAAACTAAAGCTATTCCCAAATTTTACTAGCCAGGCCTGCAAATAGGTTTTGTCTGCGCTGCACCAGCTTTGTGTACCAGCACGTACACGGCAACTGTCGTTCTCGCCAAAACCCATTTTCGGCTCTGGCTAGCAAATTATGAGAACAGCTTTAGAGAAGAGGCAGTTTCTCCACAATCGCCAGTGCCGCCATGCGGGATGACCCGCTGAGAGTGGGCAATGTGGTGGCAATTTTGGTGCGCTCCGCTTTCAACACATCCCGTTGGGTGAGCAACCCCACAAGGTGTTTGGCCAAAGCGGCGCGGGAAGGGGCAATGGTCAACAACCCATGTTCGGTAAGCGTGGGTATCATATCCTGAAAATTAAACATGTGCGGCCCCGCAGCGGTGGGTACGCCAAGTTTCAGGGGTTCCAACGGGTTGTGGCCACCTTGGGGCACCAAACTGCCGCCAATCACGGCGACATCGGCCAAGCGGTACCACAGGCCCAGTTCACCCAAGGTATCCGCAATGTAAACATCGGTGTGGCGGTTGCCACCCATGTGGGGCATTTCGCCCACGCCACGCCGGTGGATGTTCCGCGTGTGGCGCTGAACTTCGTTGCTGGCGGCGGTACCGCGGTGGGGGTGGCGGGGCACGATGATGGTCAGCACATCCGGCACTTGTTGCTTCACGCTCAAATGCAGTTGGGCGGCTTCTTCTTCCTCGCCTGGGTGGGTGCTGGCCACCACCACGGTGGGCCGGCTACCAATTTGGCTACGGAATTTTTCCAGCAAAGCATCGTCCACGGGCAACGCCGTGGCATCAAATTTCAGGTTACCACCCACCGAAATGTTGCTGGCACCCAAGTACCGCAAGCGCTGCATATCCACCTCGCGTTGGGCGATAATCAAGGCGTAGCGCTTGACCAAACTGCGGAAAAACCAACCCCATGCCTGATATTTGGGCCAACTGCGGTCGGATATTTTACCGTTCAGCAAAATGGGGTTGGGGGCGGCACTCATCAATTCGGGCCAAAACTCGCTTTCCACAAACACGCTGAGGGTGGGTTTCCAATGGGCCATAAAGTTGGCAACGGCGGGACGAATATCCAACGGCACATATTGCACAATAACCTGCCCATGACCTTCCAACGAAGCCGCAAGTTTTTCCAACATGCGCATGCCGTTCCGTGTGCCCGTGGTGAGCAACAAGTGCGCACCGGGGCGGGCGTGGCGCACGTGGTGCAGCACGGGGGTAAGGCTGTTCACCTCGCCCACGCTGGCGCCATGGAACCACACCAACTGGCCTTCAGGCCGGGGGGTTGTTCCGTGGCCAAGCCGCTCGCCAAAACGGGCTTTATCCTCGCGACCTACCAACACGCGGTACAAAATCATGAGGGCCAGCAAGGGGCTGAGAATGAGTTGGAGAAGGCGGTACAGCAAGAGTGTCATAACGCCAAACCTAGCACACAAAAAGCCGCCCGTGGGCGGCTGTGTAACAGGAGTGCCGTTAGATGCTGCACTGGCCGTTGCGGGCGCAATACCAATGGCCCACGGCGGTAAGGGCCAAACCGGCCAACAGGCCTTGCAACAGGTTGCCGATGGCCCACATTTGGGTGATATCGGAAGGAACATTGCCGTGCAGCCATGCGCCCATGGCCGAGAGGGCCAGAGGTGCCAAAATAAGCGCACCGTTTTTGGCACCTTGGATGTAGTTTTTGGCGTTCATGAGCAGGTACGAGGCCGTAAACACCAAGGCCAACACGCCATGGAACACAAAGCACCAAGGCCACAGGGCCATCATTTCGGCCTCTGGGCGCCACAGGTGGGCGGTTTCCAGGTAGCGGGTCATCAGCAGTTGGCCGTGCCACACAACGTCAAAAACCCACATCACCACAAAAGCAACCAGCACGGATACCCATGCCTTGCTGTCGGTAAACAAGCTTGCAAGATGGCAGTTGAAAATACCGCCGCAGCACGCGCCCGATGTTTTGCAACCACAGTTGCCATCGCACGGGGGGCCATCGCCCTTGCAGCACTCGGCATAGCTTTTGCCTTGGCAGCAGCCTTCCATGGCGGGCAGGGGTTTGGGGGATATCTTTTTAAGGGCGGATTTGGCTTGTTTTTTGGGGGCCATGGGGGTTTCTCCTGTTGTTCAACTGGGGGTAAGTGTAAGCGGTTATTTGCTTTTGGTCAAACGGGCGGTGGAGGCCCGTTCGCCCTGCAAACTCCACAACCCCGCATACACGCCTTTGCGTTTTAACAACTCGGCGTGAGTGCCGTGCTCCACAATCTGGCCGTTCTCCATCACGTAAATGGTGTCGGCGTGGGTAATGGTAGATAACCTGTGGGCCACGATGACCGTGGTGCGGCCTTTGCTGGTGGCCTCGATAGCGTTTTGCACTTGTTTTTCGCTGGCGGTATCCAGCGCGCTGGTGGCTTCGTCCAGCAGCAAAATGGGGGCGTTTTTCAACAAGGCGCGGGCGAGGGCGAGGCGTTGTTTTTGTCCGCCGGAAAGTTTCATGCCGTTCTCACCCAGCATGGTGGCGTAGCCGTGGGGCATGTCGGTAATAAATTCATCCGCTGCCGCCGCTTTGGCGGCTTTCAGGATATCGTTCTCGGTGGCCTCCGGCGTGCCGTAGGCGATGTTGGCGGCCACGGTATCATCAAAAATGGCCACGTCTTGGGTAACCAGGGCTATGTGCTTGCGCAAGGATGCCATTTTCACCTTGGCGATGTTTTGGCCGTCAATCTCCACTTCACCGCCCGTGACATCGTAAAAGCGTGGGATGAGGTTCAAAACGCTGGTTTTACCCGCCCCGCTAGGCCCCACAAAGGCTACGGTTTTCCCGGCGGGGATGGTCAGCGTAAGGCCGTTCAGGGCCGAAACACCTCCCCCGTAATTCAAATGCACGTTTTTAAAGGCAATGGCCCCTTTGTTTACTTTTAATGCCTTGGCTTTGGGTGTGTCGGTCAGGGTTTGGGGGGCGTCAATCAGTTCAAAGGCGCGTTGGGCGGCGGCAAGGCCTTCTTGCAGGTTGTTGTTCAGGTTGGTCAGGGCTTTGAGCGGGCGGATGATGATGATGAGGCTGGCAATAAAGCTGGCAAAGGCGCCGGGGGTCAGCGTACCATCCGCAATGCGGTGGCCTGCGTACAGCATCAGGCTGCCAATGGCCAAGATGGTAATCATTTCCACCGTGGGGGAGGATAATGCCCGCACGCTGGTGGTTTTCAGCGTAGTGCCCAACACGTCGTGAATGTAGCCATCCACCCGTTTGCGCTCGGCGTCTTCCATCACATAGCTTTGCACTTGGCGGATGTGGCTGAGGGTTTGGCTCAGCATGTGGGCCAGTTTGGCCGTGCTTTCTTGGTTGACGCGGGAATACTTGCGGGTGAGCCGCCCAAATTTTTTGATGGGCAAAATAGCTAAGGGGATGATGATGAACGTGGTGACGGTAAGGTGCCAGTCTTGCACCAGCATGTTTACAAACAGGCCTAAAATGGTTCCAACATCCCGCAAACCGCTGGCAAAAGTTTGGGTGACGGCGTATTTCAACCGCTGTAAATCAGAGATAAACCGGCTGGTGAGGGTGCCCGTGGGGTGCTTGGCAAAAAACGTAAGGCTTTGGCCCAGCGTTTGGGCGTACATTTCCATTTGAAGGCGGGCCACCACGCGTTGGCCGGCAGCCTCCATAAAGTAATCTTGGTAATAACTAGCCACGCCGCGGGCCATGGTGAGGATGACCAGCGTGACAATCACGGTGTTTACCACCCCAATGTGACGGTCAATCAAGCCACGGTCAAACAGGGGTTGTATCAGGTGGGCCTGCATGGCCATGGCGGCGGCCAAAATCAGCATAGCGCCCATGGCCAGGCTTAAATCGTGCTTGTGAGGCCATAGGTAATGTTTGCCAATACGCCACATCAGCGTCCATGTGGGGTTGCCTTGGGCTAAAGCGGGTGTGGCGGGGGCCATAAGGGGGGCTTATAGCATTAACCCTAGCCATGTGCAAACCAACCCGTTATAACCATGCTTATGCAAGGTATATATGTCACCGCCGCAACACGGGCCACCTGGGGGTTGGGTTTGGGGTTGTGCCTATGGGCTATGGGGGTAGATGTGGCCGTAACCCTATGGTTGGATGCCAACTATCACCAAGGCTTCAACACCGCCATGCGCTGGCTGGGCGAAGTGGGAAAAGGGAGTTTTCAGGCAACCCTGTGCGCCTTTATGGCGTGTGTGCTGTGGGGCCAAGGCAAGGCTTCTTATAAACCTTGGGCATGGTGCATCCCCGTGTTTGCCGTGGCGGGGGTGGTGGGTTGGGTTATTAAAGTGGCTATAGGCCGCCCCCGCCCCAAAGAGATGCTAATGAACGGCGCCAACCCTATGGACGCCCACCCGTGGGTGCTGGATGCGGGGTTTTGGAGCTTCCCCAGCGGCCATGCCGTTAGCACCTTTGCCATTGCCACGGTATTGGCGGCGGCGTACCCCGTGTATCGTAAGTTTATTTGGCCCATAGCGGGGGTTTTGGCGGTAAGCCGCTTTTTGGCCCTAACCCCCCACTATATGGGCGATGTGATTGCCGGTGCTGCCGTGGGTGTGGCCGTAGCTGGTGTGTGTGTGGCCTACCTGAACCAACGGAAGTTGCTGACATGAACCTGAACCCGTGGTGGGTGAAATATGCCCGCGAACTAATTTTGGCCTTGATGTTGGCCACCGTGTACCTTGGCTGGCACGGCAGTTACGGGTTGTTTGATGTGGACGAAGCTGTGTTTACCCAAGCCACGCGGGAGATGGTGGTCAGCGGGCATTACAGTATGCCCACGTACAACGGCATTCCGCGCTACCAAAAACCGCCGATGATTTATTGGGTTCAGGCTGGGTTTATGAAGGTGCTGAGGGCGGATAGCTTGTGGGCCGCACGCCTACCCAGCGCCTTGTTTGGGTTGGGGAGTATTGCCCTGTTGTACCTTGCGGTGCTGCGGTTTACCCGCAACCGTACGTGGGCGCTGTGGAGTGCGGCGGCGCTGGGATTGAATCTGAGTTTTGTAGTGGTCAGCAGGGCGGCCACGGCAGATGCGGTACTGAATTTTTTTATGTTGGCTTTAGTATTGTGGTGCTTGGAAGTGATTTACGGCAAGCCCAAACCCTATGCGTGGGCCGTAACAGGCGTGTTGGTAGCATGCGGGTTGTTGGCCAAGGGGCCTGTGGCGGGTGTTCCGGCCGCCTTGGTGGTGGGGGCGGTGTGGTTGGCACGGGCAGATAAGCACGAGATATGGCAGCGCATGGCGCCATTGAAGGTAGTGGCCGTGGCCGCAACCTGCTTAATGCCGTGGCTGGGCCTTTTGTACCATGAAGGGATGTTGGCTGGGTTTTTCACGCAGTTTGTGCTGGACGAAAACCTGAAGCGCTTTGGCCCGGGTTTAAGCAACACCCAAGGGGGAAACCCTCTGTTTTACGCAGGTGTGCTGGCCGTGGGCTTTATGCCGTGGGTGTTTGTGGTGCCAACGGCGGTGGCAGAGGCCCGTAAAAATGCGTGGATGAAACTCCAAAGCCCCAAACTGGCCGTAGCATTGCCTTACCTTGCCTTGGTGTGGGCCTGCGGGGTGGTGGGGTTGTTTATGGTGAGCGGCACCAAGCTTGCCCACTATATTGTACCGGCGTACCCAGCTTTGGCCATTATGGTGGGGGCGTGGGCCAGCCAGCGGCGCCCCAAGCCGATGCCGTATGTGGTGGGGTGGGTAGCTGTTCAGGTGGGGGTGTTGGTGGCGGTGGTGTTGGCCGTGCCGGTGCTGTTGCCCGAACTGCGCGAGCCTGTGTTGCGCGGCCTTTCCATCTGGATACAGGTATTTACCAACCTGCAATGGCCCCCACACGATGTGATGCTGTGGGAAACCTTGCGGCAAACCGTACCCCTAACCCCCGCAGCCTTTAGTTTTGCCGCTGTTGGTCTGGTAGGGATGTTGGCTGCGTACGCCATGCCGTTCCGGTATAAGGGCGAAGCTTTGGCGGTTTCAGCCGCCGTGTTCCTGATAGCTGTTGTGG
This sequence comes from Alphaproteobacteria bacterium, assembly GCA_049297695.1. Lineage (GTDB taxonomy): Bacteria > Pseudomonadota > Alphaproteobacteria > UBA2136 > UBA6156 > JACKLD01. Next base: position 11,401 of record JBAQUT010000067.1, read on the forward strand.
CAGGGGTTGTGCCCACCGTAGGCGGTTACACCCAAGGGGCGTTGGCCCAATTGGCCCAGGTTGTTCAGGCGGCTCCGCCAGATTCCCGTATCATCCACCTTGGCGTGCATAAACCCAGCGTGCTGTACCTTTCTCAACGGTCGTTCACCAAGCTGGAAAAACCTCTTCAGTTGCCCACCACGGTGAACGATGGCGAGCACGTGTTGGTTTTAACCGAGCAAACCGACGTGGCGGGCATTGGTACCGAAATGTCCCGCTTGGCCCGTGTGGAAGTGCTGCAATGCGCGGGCGGCTATTGCCTGGTGGGGATTGAACGGTATTAAGGTGGTTTGACAAGTGTTGCTGTTCCCGTCATAAACACTCCATGAAAACAAACCTCTCCATTGTGGCCCCCTTGTACAACGAAGAAGAGAACGTGGCCCGTTTGGTGGCACGCGTGGCCGAGGTGATGCGGCCCTACTGCAAACAACGCAAACTCACGTGGGAGCTGGTGGCCGTGGATGACGGCAGCCGCGACACCACCGCTGCTAAAATGGCCGAACTGGCTGGTAAGTACCCCGAGTTCAAGCCCGTGTACTTCCGCCGCAACTTTGGCCAAACCGCCGCCATGCAGGCGGGGTTTGATGTAGCCGAGGGGGATATCATCATCACGATTGACGGTGATTTGCAAAACGACCCTGCCGACATCCCCAACCTGCTGGCCAAAATGGACGAAACAGGTGCGGATATTGTGAGTGGCTGGCGCAAAAACCGCAAAGACAACGCGGTACTGACCAACTTCCCCAGCCGTATGGCCAACAAGTTGCTGCCTAAAATTACGGGCGTAACGTTGCACGATAGTGGGTGCTCGTTGAAGGCCTACAAGGCCGAGGTGCTGAAAAACGTGCGCCTGTACGGCGAGATGCACCGTTTCATCCCTGCCTTGGCCGCCATGGAAGGTGCCACCATTGAAGAAGTGGTGGTGAACCACGCCAAGCGTGAATTTGGCCAAAGCAAGTACGGGATTGATAAAAGCATCCGTGTGGTGCTGGATATGGTGCAGTTGTACTTCTTCCGCCGCTTTGCCCGCCGCCCTATTCACTTTTTCGGCTACGTGGGGATGGTGAGCTTTTTGCTGGGAACATTGGGCGGTTTGTACCTCACGGCCCTGAAACTTTCGGGTGATGATATCGGTGGCCGCCCGCTGCTGTTGCTTTCCGTGATGCTGGTCATTTTAGGAGTGCAACTGTTGGGCATGGGTATTCTGGGCGAAATGTTGGTGCGCGTGTACCATGAGCCGCAGGGGCGGAAGATTTATCAAACCCGCAGCGGGCCAGCTGTGCGCAAGGGCAAAGTGAAGTAGCCTAGACTGGGCTTCCAAACCCCTCGGCCTTTTTTTGCCAGCGGGAGGCGTGGGCCACGCTGCTTTCTACATCGTGGGCCATCAGCTCTTTCACCATGCGGTTTTTGGCATCGTGGCGCCAGCTGTTACCGGCCCACCATTCTAACTGATTAAAGTTGACTTTGTACTTGGCTTTTTCGCCGTACGCCGTGCCCAAATAAATGTGCGTTTTGCCCGTGGCTTGGGCGCGGAGTACTCCGTCAATCATCAGCCACATGCCCAGGTTTTTTTGGTAGTAACTATGGTGGTAGGCGGCAAACCAGTAGGCGTCGACCGTGGTGTCGCCACCGTTCAGAATGACAGCTACCAAGGCGCCGTCGGCATCGTGGTACAGGGTGATATCCCGCAAGGCGGTATGGTGGGCAATATGGTCGTAACGGGCGGGGGGCATCACATTCTCGCCATGGACATCCTTAAAATACCGCAAACACAGCTTGCGCACAGCGGGCTCGGCCAGCACGGACACGGGGTGCACGCTGGCGGTGAATTGGCCTTCAAACAGGCGATGCACACGGCGGTTTTCGCTGTTCAGGGTAAAGCCCTCCAGCCGCACCCGCAGGCTGCGGGCCATGTAAAACACGTGTTGCACGTTGGCGGCGTTGCTGTAGGGCAGGTAGCCTTGGGCGTACACGTCGGCCAGCGTGTCGCCTGCTTCCGGCTGGGCGTACAGGCAGTACCCAAACGAATAGGCGTCTTTGTAGTTGTGCACGAATTCGCTGCGCCAGGTTTTCATGGGTGTAAAGTAGCCTAACGGGGCAGTGGTGTCACGCCATCCAGCGGCAAGGCGCGGCAGTGGCTTACCGTAAGGCCTTTGCGAGTAAGGCGCTCCCAATCAAACCCCATGCGGCCGCTGGGATCCCATTTGCGGCCAAGAGGCCATGCCACTTCGTGGTGACCCAACACTTTTTCGGGCTTAACATCGTAAGCGGCCATACGGCAAGCAAGCAAAGCTTCAACAGCAACATATTGGGCTTCGGTGTAAGTGTGGCCATCGCTCACCAGCTCAATGCCCAAACTCCACGGATTCAGGTCAATCCTCCCGTTCCATTGGCTGATGCCCGCATGCCAGGCTTTGTGGGTATCGTCCACCATTTGGATAATCTCGCCATCGCGGGCAATCACATAATGGCATGAAGCTTCGCGGGCAGGGTCGGCCAGCACGTGCAAGGCATGGTCAAGGTCGTTTCCGCCCGTGGCATGGAGGATAATGCTATCGATGGTGGGGTTGGGGTGGCGGGCCGTAGCACGCGCCGAAACATTGGGGCTGGGTACATACCGTGCAACAAGCGGTGAGCCTACCCATTTAGGGTTGACAGTTGCGGTGTTGGTAAGGCGGGGTAAAAGGTTCATAGTCTATGTGTATCCGAAATACCTTAAACTCACAACAAACAAGCTTGACCAACACGCACTTTCTTGGCATGTTCCGCCCCAAACGCAGGAGATTGTATCATGGCCAAGCAAACCGCATCCAAAACCGCCAATGTGGGTGAAATTGTACGGGTAATTGGCCCCGTGGTGGACGTGGCCTTTGAAGGCGATTTGCCTGCCATTTTGAACGCGCTGGAAATCAAGCGCGACAAAGACGTGCCGCTGGTGCTGGAAGTGGCCCAACACTTGGGCGAAAACACCGTGCGCACCATTGCCATGCAAAGCACCGACGGTTTGACCCGTGGCCAAAAGGTAACCGACACGGGCCGTGCCATCACCGTGCCTGTGGGCCCCAAAAACCTGGGCCGTATTTTCAACGTGGTGGGCGAGCCCATTGACGAACAGGGCGAGGCCGACACCACTCATATGTGGGAAATCCACCGCGACGCCCCCAAGTTTGAAGACCAATCCACCGAAGCCGCCATTTTGGAAACGGGCATCAAGGTGATTGACCTGCTGGAGCCTTATGCCAAGGGCGGTAAAATCGGCCTGTTTGGCGGTGCGGGTGTGGGTAAAACCGTGCTGATTATGGAATTGATTAACAACATTGCCAAAGGCCACGGCGGTTATAGCGTGTTTGCCGGTGTGGGGGAACGGACCCGCGAAGGGAACGACCTGTACCACGAAATGATGGAAAGCGGCGTTATTGACCCCAAAAGCCCTAAAAAGAGCAAAGCCGTACTGTTTTACGGCCAAATGAACGAACCCCCCGGTGCCCGTGCCCGCGTGGCCTTGAGTGGGTTGACGGCGGCCGAATACTTCCGCGACGAAGAAGGGCAGGACGTGTTGTTCTTCGTGGATAACATCTTCCGGTTTACGCAGGCGGGTTCGGAAGTATCCGCGTTGCTGGGGCGTATCCCTAGCGCCGTGGGGTACCAGCCCACCTTGGCCACCGACATGGGGGCCATGCAAGAGCGCATTACCAGCACCAAGAAGGGTTCCATTACCAGCGTGCAAGCCGTGTACGTGCCCGCCGACGACCTGACCGACCCCGCGCCCGCCACCACCTTTGCCCACTTGGATGCTACCACGGTGCTGAACCGCGCCATTGCGGAAAAGGGGATTTACCCTGCGGTAGACCCCTTGGACAGCACCAGCCGCATGTTGGACCCCCAAATTATTGGCGACGAGCACTACGCCGTGGCCACGGGTGTGCAAACCACGCTGGCCCGCTACAAGGCGTTGCAAGATATTATTGCCATTTTGGGCATGGACGAGCTCTCCGAAGACGACAAAATGGTGGTGCACCGCGCCCGCCGTTTGGAACGTTTCCTCTCCCAACCTTTCCACGTGGCCGAGCAGTTTACGGGGATGAAAGGGGCTTACGTGAAGTTGGCCGACACCATCCGCAGCTTTAAGGAAATTTTGGACGGCAAGCACGATGCCCTGCCCGAAGCGGCCTTCTACTTGGTGGGCAGCATTGAAGAGGCTGTTGAAAAGGCTAAGAAACTTGCAAACGCCTGATGAGACCCGGAAGAACGAACTATCTTCCCGAGACAGTCGAGAAAGTTTGGCGGGATGTTCAGGATTGCCATAACTTGTTTCGGTGCATGCAAATTGTAGCCCGAGATAAGGAATCGGGATGGCAGAAAAACTATGATGAGTTCAAAACCAACGCCTTGGGAAGACTGCAGCGTAATTGTTTGGAATTAAAACAATCAGGGCATTCTGAAGATGAAGCGAAGATGGTTCGGTTATGCAGTAACCTTGAACATATAACTCCAGAGGCGGTGAAGGAGTTAGAGGATTTTGTGGATTTAGCATACGAGTTGAACCCCCTCAAAGCGGCGACACGTGAAGAGATTGAGGCTTTGGTTCAGAGTATGAAGAAAAGTCGCTAGGCTAACTGTTGATTAAACTTAAAAACGGCTTATACTTTGCGGTATGAGCCGTTTTTTATATGTTGTATGTGGAGTTTGTGTGGCAAGCCAAGGATGGGCCGTGGGGGTATCGTCGACCATGCCGTGGGCCAATGCCAAGATTCCGCCGGAACAACGGATTAAATTCAGCCAGCAGTACATGGAGGCTATGGAGGTGCGTTTAGACCCTTCTCCCGATGTGAGCACTACCAATCCTTGGGAAAATGTGTATAAACCCCAAAAGAGCGCAGTGGATTATTGGCATGTGGGGGATGCTGGCCAAAGTACTTCAGCTACTGTACCCCAGTAGGACCACTATTTTACAGGGACTTGTGAAATGGAGTGTTGCGGGGGTAATATGATCTTGGTTCAACCAACAAGGAAAAACACCATGATCCGTACATTCTTTCTAGCTATGACTTTCATAACGGCTGTAACTTTACCTGTGATAGCTGATGACACCGCAGCCAACGTCACGCGTGAAGGCCACGGTAAGCGCATGGATCGTATGAAGGAACATCGTAGCGAGCAACGAGCTTGGCATAAGGAACATCGTGAAGAACGCCGTGGTGCCATGGATGCCCACCGCAGTGATTGCCATGCCAAAATGGATGCGGCGGAAACCCCCGAACAGGCAAAATACGCCCGCGAGCAATGCAAAACCCAAGGCAAAACCATGCACGAAGGATTTAAGGCAGAACGGAGCGAACACCGCGATGGCATGAAGGCCAAGCGCGCCGAACGTCGGGAAGGGCGTAAGGCGGAATAATCAAAAATCCGTAAGTTTTTCAAAAGGGGGGGCCGTTGGCCCCTTGTTTTATGGGCCGTATCGGGGTAAACAAGGGGTATGAAATTTGCCCTTTTGACCCCCGCCCGCAACGTGGCCGAGTTGACCGCCACGTACATCCGCATCCCCGGTGAAGCGGGCGAGTTTGGCGTGTTGCCCGGCCACATGCCGTTGGTAAGCACCTTGCGGGCCGGCGGTGTAGTGGAAGTAACCGACGAGGCTGGTGAAAAATCCCAATTCAAAGTAACCGGCGGGTTTGCCGATGTACGGACCGACGGTGTTACCGTGTTGGCAGAGAGTTTGGAGTGAGAACTTGGCCGCTTGCGCCAAGGCTTCAGCGAGCCAAGTTCATGTTTGAGGTTGTTACTTCAACCCATCCACAAAGCGGGCCAACCGGGCCATGCCGTCGACCAGTTCGCTCTCTTTGCCGGCGTAGCTGATGCGGATGGCGCCGACATCCCCAAAGGCGCCGCCGGGTACCACGGCCACTTTGGCTTCTTTCAACAGGGCTTGGCAGAAGGATACGTCGTTCTCCAACTTGGTACCACCAGCCGAGGTTTTACCAAAGCAGGCCTTGATTTGGGGGAACACGTAAAACGCGCCTTCCGGTTTGGGGCAGGTGATGCCGGGCATGGTGGCGAGGGCGGCGAGGGCGATGTCGCGTTGTTTGACCAAGCGGGTGAGTTGTTCGTTCAAAAACTCATGGCTGCCCCCAAAGGCCGCCGCCGCCGCCGCCATGGTAACGCCGGGCAGGTTGGTGCTGCTTTGGCTGGTGAGGGTGAGCAACGCATCCACAACGGGTTTGGGGCCTGCCACAAGGCCCACGCGCCAGCCGGGCATGCCGTAGGTTTTGGAAACACTTTGCAGCAGCAGCGTGCGGGATTTCAGGCTGGGGGCGTAATCCAGCAGGTGGGCGGCGCGTTTGTCGCCCGTAAACACCAGCATGTCGTAAATATCGTCGGAGAGGATGCCCACGTGGGGGTGTTTTTCCAGCACGGCGGCCAAGGCCTTCACTTCGTCGCCCGTGTACAGCATGCCCGTGGGGTTGCTGGGGTTGTTGAAGATGAACAGTTTGGTTTTGGGTGTGATGGCGCCTTCCAGCTGGGCAGCGGTGATTTTGTAGTTTTGCGCGGCGGTGGCCTGCACGATGGCGGGTTTGCCGCCTACGATTTTCACCATTTCGGGGTAGCTGGCCCAGTAGGGGGCGGGGATGATGACTTCGTCGCCTTCGTTCACCAAGGCAAGCAACAGGTTGAACAGCATGCCTTTGCCGCCGCTTTGGGCGGCAATTTCGGTTTCAGCGTACTCAAAACCCCGATCGGCCATGGCTTTGCGGAAGTTTTCCACCAAGGCCTTGCTGCCGCGGCCGGGCAGGTAATCGCCGGTATCTTGCTTCACGGCGGCTTGGGCGGCCTCGTACACGTGGGCGGGGGGCAAGAAGCCGGGCACGCCGATGGAAAGGCTCACCACGTTTTCGCCCGCTTCTTTCATGGTGCGGGCCATGTTGGCCACGGCAATGATGGGGCTGGGTTGGACAACCGAAAGACGGGTGGCTAAGGCGAGGGCAGGGGTGTTCATGGGGTGGTTCCTTTTGTTGTGCCCGTACGTAATACTCCCCCTTGCAAAGGTTGCCAAGATGTATTAGGGATGTATACATGCCTGATTTAGGAGCGAACTTTACCACCGAGAATCCTTTTAAGGGGTTCATCCAGCTGTCATCGGAATCAGAATTCCATAGGCATTTAAGGCCTGCTGTTGTTATCGCCATGCGGCAGATTGTACGTCAGCATAAGTTATGGGTGACCGAGAACAGAGAATGGCGGGCGGCGCCATCCCTTGTTGTCGATATGCTGGATACTGAACTGCGTCGCCTAGGGCGTGTTGGTAAGCATGCTAAGCTTCCTGTTTATACGGATATGCCGGTGATTAAGGCTCGCAAATGGGTGTTGGTACAGGCGCGGCATATCCAGAACGAACTGAAAACCGAGCACAGCCCAGCAAGTGCTGGAACCACGGGATTGAGGCGTGGTGGTCAAACGCTAAAGGACCGTTACAAAGCGGCTTTAGCCTCGAAAGACATGCCTTTTGAGTTGAAGAATCTCTCAAGTTTTATGCAGTTGGTACAGGCTGAAGCACGAGAACGCCTACGGTTGAAACCCAATGAAGATATCTCGGCAACGTGGTACGAGGCCAATAAGAACTATCAGACAGCTTTTAAACTGGTTCAAAGCCATATGGCGGAAATTGTGGCTCATCCCGAACGTGCCAAAAAAGGGATTAACTGGAATACATACCAAGCCGAACTTGAAGCCGAGAGCAGAACAACCGAATTTTTGGTAAAATCGACCAAAACCAAAGAAACGGAAAAATTATGTGCCTTGTTGGAAGATCGTTTGATCCGAGCTTGCTCGAAAGATGATCCCGAGGCCTTAACACTGTTTCAAAACCAAATGAGGTCGTTGCTTGAAAGTAAAAATCTTCAAGGAACGGAGGATGCCCGTAAAGCAACAATACGCGGTGTTATTACGCGCCTGATTGATCGAGCAGCGGCCGAACGTCGCCGCCGAACCTTGCTGAAAGAAGTCCCTCACGAGTCTCGCCGAACCAGTATGGCTTTGGCCCAGGTTGTGCGGGAGGCTGGGAAAGCTTGGAAAAATAGTCGTAACAATGCTGTTCTACCTCAAGATTGGAGTGAATTTTTACCAAGGGGTATTTCGGAACAACTCCGTACAAAAGCTTTGAACGAGTTAAGTATTTTGGCAACTTCGGAGAAGTGTGTTGGAGATGCATGGGAAACGTATGTTTCTGAACACCGAAGAGATGATGTTGTTCACCAAGCGGTTGCGACATGGATGGAACGCGAAGGGCAGATTGAACAATTGCCTGAGGCGTGGGAAACATATATTCCACAAGGAGTCCCCGATGACCGTTACCAACAGGTTTTACAGTGTTTACAAAGTTTAACTGCAAGTGAACAACGTAAGGGCGAGAAATTTAAAGATTATGTGAAACGGCGCTTACGTGATGTAGAGGCCCGTCTAGATGTTAACGATTTAGCTGAAACTCCCTATGTTCGTGGAAAGTTGGAGCATGCCTTGTTTGCCCATCAGCAAGCATTTTATCGAGACATAAGCCGTGAAGTTGAGAAAGCGAAGTTTCTTTGGTATCAACGCAAGTTGAAGCAGGACAAATGTTCACTTCAAGACTGTTTGCCTCCTGATTTAAGCGCGCTTTATCATCAAGAAATTACCCAGATTTTGAGCCATCTCGATGAAGACAAGGTTTTTGAACAGTTTCAAACAGAAGAAGCCCGGTTGCTGAAAGAAAAAGAAGTTGCGGCGCATCGCGAAGCCGAACGTCAAGCCAATGAAAAAGCTAAGTTTGAACGTTGGAACCGTGGCGAGCCTGAGCCGATGCCCCGTTGCGATTGGACGTATGACCCAGGAATTGCGTCTCCCCGAGATATTAAAAAAGTATTTGATAACCCATGTGCCCATGCGGAGATTAAAGATGAATATCTTCGTTACGTTAAGGTGGCAACGGCAACATCGGTGTTGGTTCCAACAGAAGATCCCTTTGCACCTTATGTGGAAAAAGGGAAGCGTATGAGTGAAGAGAGGCGAGGTGTTAAGGGGTCCCCTCAAACAAGTTCTCCCAGCGGACGCGTTTTTCCTCGCCGTGACTTGAAAGAACATAGCCGGGTGTTAATGGGATTGTCTGCATGGGAGTGGTACAAAGGTACACCAAAGCTTGCTGAGATTGAGAGAGATTCCAAAGAATAAAAAAACGCCCCGTAGGGCGTTTTTAAAACCCAACCGCTTACTTGGTGGCGGGGTTGGTTACTTCGGCGTCGGAGATGCCGGTACCGCAGTCCAGGCCTTTGTTCCAGCAGCCCACGGCGGGTTGAACGGGATCAGGCTGCACGCATTGTTGTTGGGCGCAGGCGGCGAGGGAGATGGCGGCGAGGGCGGCCAAGGCGAAAGCTTTCATGGAGAGAGTATCCTTTTGTGTTGTTAAAAGCCTTAAGC
>JBAQUT010000068.1:0-7554 GCA_049297695.1 Alphaproteobacteria bacterium
GGTGTTGAGCGACCCGTTGAGCGATGCCTTGGACGATGCTGGGTTGGCCAAGCGGTTGGGGGTGGGTGAGGACATTGTGACCGAGTTGTTGGACGAGGCCGTGGTGAAGGAGGCCATGGTGCGGCGGGTGGCGGAGATTGCTCCCGACGAGTTGGCCGAAGTTGACCGTGCCATGTTGATGCGTGCCAAGGAGGGCCATGTGGGAGCGGCGCGGTTGCTGTATGCCCGCATGGAGGCCAAGGCGGGGGGTATGGAGGACGGTACGTTGCCGAGTTTGGAAGAGTTGGAGGCGGAGTTGGCGGTGTTGCGTTCAGTTCAAAAATAAAATAGTGTTACGATTATGAGAGTGGTGTTCTTTTTGATGGGCGTGATGTTCCCCATGTGGGTGATAGCGGTGCCGTTGGACATTCGATACGGAGTCAACGAGGTTGATGTGAACGGGGACGGAGTGAAGGATGTTATTGTAAGGTTGCGGTGGGAGAATGGGAACGCCCACTCGTTTGATAGATATGTGGTGGCTGTTCATAGGGGAGGGGAATGGCTGGAGGTTCCTTTGGGAGATAAGCAGGATACTCGCTTTATAACGGCTGAGGGGGCGGATTGCGTGACAGAAGATGATAGGGCTTTCCATGTAAATTATACATTTGAGTTGGTGGGTGGAAAACCGCATTTACGGGTAACTTCATATACGCGGGTATGGGAAGAAGGTTTGGAAAAATATCCTGTTTATAAGACGGTTTATGAACTTAAGGCACGTCAAGGTATGCTCGTTGGTTTTCCAGATATTTGGTTAGAAAAGGGGAAACCAGAATTGTTGAAAGAGCGCGTGTGTGATGTGCGAAGTGTTATGCCGAGGAAATAATGAACATGTGGAAATGATATAATGCCCCTGATGGGGGTTTTTTATAGGGGAGGATGAAGGATGTCGGAAGCATTTAAAGCTTATGAGACTGAGGGACGACCGCGTGCGACGATTTATGAGTTTCCAAATGGCCGTAAAGAAAAATGGGTTGGGGGTAGCCCCGCATGGAGAAATAATAATCCTGGGAATCTTCGTCCAGCAAAAGCACATCCAGGGCAAATCGGAGAAGCCTGGGGGTTTGCGGTGTTTCCGACAAAACACGCTGGGAAGATTGCTATGAGAGCTCAATTGCGAAGAAAATTGTATAACAATTTAACGTTGGAACAAGCTATTTATCAATATGCCTCCAGTTGATCATAAACCAACACAGCATTACGTTGAATATGTTTCAAGGAAAACAGGTGTTTTGCCTATTACGAAGTTGTCGTCATTGAGTGATGAACGGCTTTTGGATGTTGTGAATGCCATGGTTGAATTTGAAAAGAGTATTGAAGGTACGATAGACGTTATTTCGTTTGGCAAGACAGGTAAATATATCTGGCGGACTTCTCATGACGAGAAAGTACGGACAGACCATGCTGCGAGAGATGGGAAGGTGTTTGATTTTGCGAACCCTCCACAAGGTGGAAACCCCAGAGAGGATTACAATTGCAGATGCAAGGCAGAACCACTTCCGAAAGGAAGTTTAAAGGAGATTTTTCCAACCACATAAGGGGGTAATGAATGAAGAAGTTATTACGGGTGTGGGGGGATGTGCGGGTGTGGTATCGGCCGCATGGGAAGCAGAAGGCGTTTCATGCAGCGGGGGTGGTGGCCAGCGAGCGGTTGTTTTTAGCCGGCAACCGTGTGGGCAAGACCTTGGCGGGGGCGGCGGAGATGGGGTTCCATTTGACCGGATTGTACCCCGACTGGTGGGAAGGTGTGAGGTTTGACGGGCCGGTGGATGCGTGGGCCGCTAGTGTGACGCGGGAGGCCACGCGGGATATTGTTCAGGTGGCGTACTTGGGAAGAGGGAAGGTGCGGGGGGTGTTGCCCAAGCGGTTGGTGCTGGATGTAGTGATGAAAGGAACTGTGGCCAAGGCGGCCGACGTGGTGCGGGTGCGGCATGTGAGCGGGGGGATTTCGCAGCTTGGGTTTAAGAGTTTTGACCAGGGGCGGGAGAGTTTCCAAGGCACGGCGCGGCATGTGGTGCACTTGGATGAGGAGCCCACTTTGGAGGTTTACGAAGAATGTTTGTTACGAACCATGACCGTAGGAGGCCATATGATGTTGACGATGACACCCTTGATGGGTGTGACGCCCATGGTGCGGCATTTTGTGGAGCATGAAGGGGAGATTGGCAAGGCCGTGGTGCGGGCCGGGTGGGCGGATGCGGTGCATTTGAAGCCCGCCGATGTGGGGCGGTTGCGGGCGAGTTTGCGTCCCCATGAAGTGTCGGCGCGGGAGCATGGCACCCCAAGCCTTGGGCGGGGGGCGGTGTACCCTGTGGCCGAGGAAGAGATTGCGGTGGAGCGGTTTGAGATACCTAGCCACTTCAAACGGTGTGTGGGGGTGGACTTTGGGTGGGCCAACCCCACGGCGGCGGTGTGGTTGGCGTATGATGCCGACAACGACGTGGTGTATGTGGTGGATTGTTATGTGCGGGCGGAGGCGACTCCGGCCGAGCATGCGGCGGAAGTGCTGGGGCGTGGGGCGTGGATACCAGCCGTGTGTGACCCGGCGGGGCAAGCGGCCAATGCGCGGGATGGGGTGAGTTTGGTGGAGATGTACGCGGCGGCGGGGGTACGGTTTACGCCCGCCGACAACAGTGTGGAAGCCGGATTGATGCAGGTGTTGGAGCGCATGCGCAGCGGGCGCTTGAAGGTGTTTGCCGACCTTGCGCCGTGGTGGGGAGAGTTCCGGAGTTATCAGCGGGACGGGAAAGGCAAGATTGTGAAGCGCAACGACCACCTGATGGATGCCATGCGGTATGCGGTGGTGAGCGGGTTGGGGCTGGCGGTGGCGGAGGGGGACAAGAAAGGGGTTGTGAGGAAGCGTAAGACGGGTTGGATGGGGGCTTAATAACCAGAGGAGAGATTGAGGTTTTATGTAACAGTTATTGACGGGTTTGTAGGAGTGTGGTATGAAATGATTATGAAACAGATAAGTATTTTTATCCAAACAAATAAGTTTTATGCCGTGGCTGGGATTATGTTTGGTGTAGGTTTTGGGGTTGGGTTTTATGCCTTGTCGATAATAGCACGGTTTGTATTTGGGTGTTACTGATGTCTTATTTGTTTTACATGTTGTGGTTTGCAGGTGGGGTGGTGTGTGGGTTTGTTTGGGATGTGATTGTGGGGTGAGTATGAACGAATGAACGACCACCGACAGGTGGTTTTTTTATGGGGGTATGACGATGCAAAATTACATAACAGGTGCTTATAACCGTAAATCTAACGATATGGCTGACAAGTTAAACCTGCCAATTTCCCGTACATCCAGCCATAATGACGTGAGAGATGCCTTTCGGCATGTTTATACAAGTGCGAGAGTGACACAGGATTATGGTTTTTGGGCCGCTGAGACTTTAGGTGAACGAATTGAACGATATGGTAATAATACAGAGGCTGAATCATGGATGGATGCACGTAACAATCAAATTGGAAGAGAGATTGGTTTATGGGCACAACAAAACCAAAAATCGGAAGAAGAAGTTGCAGAAGAAATTTTGAGACGTATCGACAATGGAGAAATTGTTACAAATCCTTATGATCCTCGCAGAACGTTTGAAGTTCATGGAGATTGGGAGCGTGCCGTTAAAGAAAGTAAAGAAGCTTTGCAATCAGATTTGGATATTGTTTTGAGTAAAAATAAAGATAGACATCCCCATGATATAAAAATTGATTTTCATGTGTGGAATCAAGAAAGAGAAAAAGAAATTGAAAGGCAGAGAGCCAACAAAAAACCGCATGAAAACGATGGCGATATTTTTGTTCATGCTTATGAACGACGAAATGGTGATGTCAAAAGTCATCATAGAAGCAAAGCAGATAACGATATGACAAATAATAGAAGAGTTATTACTAAGTCAAAATGACGTGGGGTAGATTGAAATGAAAAGAGAGTATGTTTACACGGTGCCGGGCCTTCAGAGGCCCATTTTTTTGGGCGAGGGGAAGGATGCGAGGTTTGTGTTGGATGTAGGAGATGGTGAGGCCTGTGTGATGGTGAGTTATGACCCTGTGGAGGTTGTGGCCAAGGGGAAAGGCATGTGGGAAAAAGTTGAGGCGGAAGGCGGGGTGTATGGTGTGACCGCGGTGCGGGTGGGGGTGAAGAGGGTGGTGGGGTGGTGTGTGTTGAGGGTTGAGGAGAGTGCGAGGTGTTAGGCTTGAGGGATAAGGAAGCGCAGCTAGTACTTGCTATGTGAGGCGTGTGCCATGCTGGCGTGCAGGAAGAATGCGCGCTGCGCCCACCCCACAAAGGAACGGCTTGGCCGTGGTTTTTTATGTGTGCCACGGGTTTACCCCGCTCGCCCCGTTGCTTCGCAAGGGACGCGGAGTAAACCCGTGGACAGAGGTTGGGCGTAACTGTTTGGGTAAACTGTAATCATGAACGGATGGGAAGGTGGGATTTATGGACAAACGGATAGATAAGCTGGCGATGGTGAAGGGGTGGTTTGAGGAGGCGGTGGGGAGTGCGGCCTACCAAGCGTGGCGCAAGGAAGCCAAGGCGGCGTGGGATTTTTATGACGGCAACCAGTGGACCCGCGAGGAAGTGGAGGCGTTGAGCGAGCATGGTCAGCCCGCCATTGTGATTAACCGCATTGCGGCCAAGGTGGACAACCTTGCGGGCAGCGAGGTGGCTGGGCGCACGCGGGTGATATACCGCAGCCGCAGCGGGGCCAAGGGTGAGGAAGACACCGCCCGTGTGTTGACCGATTTGGCCTTGTATGTGGCCGAGCGGAATGACCAGGCGTTGGAGGTTTCCGCCATGTTTAAGGCGGGGCTTGTGGGGGGGATTGGATGGTTGGATGTGGGGGTTGAGGAGAGGGATGAGGGGGCGTTTATCTTCAACCGTTGCGAGGACGAGTTTGCCGTGGTGTGGGACCCATCCGCCCGACGGCCCGACTTGAGTGACGCCCGCTTTGTGGCGCGGGAGCGGTGGTTGGATGCGGAGGAGGTGGGCCAGTTGTTCCCCGACAAAGCCGGCAAGGTTTTGGAAGCTATGCAGGGGAGTATGCTGCGCGGCGGGCAGGCTTACGGCCTTGCCATGGCGGGGCGCGGGGCCGAGGTGGCGTATGTGGACGATGCGCGGGGGGTGCATCGGGTTGTGGAGGTTCAATACAAAGAGCTGGCCCGCCATTGGCGGGTGCGGAAGGCGGATGGCACGTTGGTATCCACTTTTGACAAGGCCGTGGTGACGGCTTTGGGCAAGGGGTGTGTGGTGGAAGAGGTGAGCGAGATACCGCAGGTGAGGGTAGCGTACTTTGCCGGAGACGTGTTGTTGGATGACCGTGAGTTGGCCTATGGGCACAACGGGTTTACGTTGATACCGTATGTGTATAAACGCCACAAAGCGGACGGGCGGCCCTATGGGTTGGTGCGGGCGGCTATGGACCCTCAGCGCGAGTTGAACAAACGCCGCAGCAAGGCCATGCACCTGTTGAACACGGCCCAAGTGATTGCCGACGTAGATGCGGTGGATGACCCCAACATGTTGGCCCGGGAAGCGGCGCGGCCTGATGGTGTGATTTTGAAGCGCAGCGGGAAAGATTTGCGGATTATACGGAACAGCGACCTTGCGGCGAGCCAGGTGAGCGTGATGGAGCAGGCCGGGCGGGATATTCAGGATGTGATGGGGGTGTTTGACGAAAACATGGGGAAACCCAGCAACGCGGTGAGTGGGGTGGCGATTCAGCAACGCCAAATGGCCGGGGCCATGAACCAGATGTTTGCGTTTGACGCCCTACGGATGACCAAGAAGCGGTTGGGGGAGCAGGTGTTGGCGTTGGTGCGGCAGTTTTTCAGCCACGAAATGGTGATACTGATTACAGATGTTGTGGGGGCTGGTAGACAAGTGCGTTTGAACACGCCGGTGCGGGATGATGCTGGTGCCCCGATTGTGCTGGATGGGGTGGAGTTGCGTGAGAATGATGTGCGGAGTGGTGTGTTTGACGTGGTGGTGGAAGAAGTAAAAGACGTGATGAGTGGCCGCGAACAGGATGCCCGCAACCTGGAACTGCTGGTGAAAGCCGGTGTGCCCATACCCCCTGCCGTGTTGGTGGAGGCGAGTGGGGTAAGGGATAAGGAGAAGATACTTGCGGGGTTGGGGCAAAAAGATTAGATTTGATTTATGAACTTTATTTTGGGATTTATTTTAGGGATGGGCTTAACCGCAAGTGTTTGCTTGTATTTGAAAGAAAATCATTTTTTTGAGCAAGATGATTATTGGAATAATATTGGTCCGAATGGTGAAGAGCCTGTGTATTGCCCTGTCGGGCGGTGTTTAGAGAACATATAATCGGTTTAACGGAGAGATTGTTATGGATAACGTTTTAAGAACGCGTTTGAATGCGCCTATATATCAACCTGATCTTGTAGGCCAACAAGCTAAAACGATTGCGAGTGATATGGGGATTTTTAAAGGGTCGGAGCGTGACGCATTTCGTCATGCTTATGTGTGGGCCAGATTGAGGCGTGACTATGGTGAGACTATTTCCAGAGGTATTGGTTATACAAACGAGCTTTTTGGAAGAAATAGGACGGAAGAGCGTCGTGCAGATTTGTTAAATAACGAGAAAGGTTTTAAAATTTCACGGAGAGCTGACGATTTTGTGGGACTGCAGAAACAAATACATCCTGATATGCCAGAATCGGAACTTGATGATTTGTGGGAAAGATATGTGCGTATCCAAGTAACTGAAAAAGTTAAAAATGGTGAATTGATACCAAACCCGAAAGGAAATCAAATTTTGGGGAATGATATTAATGACCAATATGATAAAGATTTTAAAGTTATGAAGCATATGGGGAATGGTTTTGATAAAACACGACATATTTTTTCAGAACTTTACTCTAAATTTAAATCATGGTGATGGAGATTGGGATTATGAAACATATTATGAAAGCATGGGAGTTGATGGAGAAGTTGCGGGGGAAGGGGCCTGCGGCAGGTGATAAGGCAAGGGATGTGATGGAGGGGGTGTACAGTGGGGATAAGGACAAGCGATTCGGAAAGGGATTTAGCGGCATGGGCGGAAAAATTGAAACGCTTGCGGACGACGGCCCGCTTGCCGCTGGTGCGCGGGATGCCCTTGGACGCGATGAGGCGTTGGTCCGCGAAGTTTTACGCTTGGTTGACGTGGATTATGACGCGTTGATTGCCATGGATGGGAAGAGCCCGTACAGCCTTGCTGTGGCGGCGAACCCTGCGGTGGTAGACGATATTTTGAAGGATGCGTCGCCCGTGGTGGCGGCCATGAAAGTGGCCTTGGGGTACAAGCCTGTGGCGGAGTTTACCCAAAAATACGGTAGTGCTCCTGATGAGGTGAAAGCCAAGATTAAGGCCGAGGTGTTGGCCGAGATGCAGGGGGCGCCTGCGGATGCGGTGCCCGTGGTAAAGCGCGGGGTTGGGCCGTTATTTTCGGGCAAGACCGGGCGTGGCGGGGTGGAGAAGGCGGTGGGCAAGGGGGATTTGGCATCGCTGTTTAAGAG
>JBAQUT010000069.1:0-1607 GCA_049297695.1 Alphaproteobacteria bacterium
GAAATAACCTATGTAATGCAGATGGAAGTGTCTGTGTAGCATTACCACTTTCAACAGCTGCAATTGATGGTATTGGTCAAACAAACTATCTTGCAAGATTTTCTGATAATAATACACTTGCAACAGGTTCTATTATAGATAATGCTTCTGCAGTGTGAATCGGAGTAGCACCAACAACAGATAAACTTACAGTAGCAGGAGATATCAGAAGTACGGCAAATGCTGCTTCATATAGAACATGGTGAGTTGGAGTAAATACAAATACAACACTCGTACTACAATGATGAGCAGCAGCATGAGTAGGTGGAAATATAGAACTTTGAAGTAATGCAATAAACTATTATGATGCAACAACTCATGGATTTAGAAACCTAGCAGCATCAGCAGAGTATGGTAGATTTGGTTCAGATGCAAACTTTGCAGTTGGAACAACTACAACTTCTGCAGCAAAAATAACAGCAAATGGAGGAACAACTTCTGCACTTAGTCTGCAAACAGCAAATGCTTCTCCTTGGGGGCTCTCAATAAGAAACAATACTGCAACTCAAAGAGGTATAGATATGTATCAAGATAACTCTGGAAATGCATATATTCACAATTCGTATGGTACAGCAAATCAATGAACTTTAGCATTTCTCGCATCTGGAAATATCTCTATCGGAAGTACAACTCTAGGGCAAAAACTAGATGTTACAGGAAACATAAAAGCGAGTGGAAACATTTGGGGAGCAGGGTATTGTAACGCTTCAGGAGCAGGTTGTGCAACTGCAGCTGAGATGGCACATCTTTCTTGAGTAACAAGTGCAATACAAACACAAATCAATGGAAAACAAGCAACCATAACAGGAGGTGCAACAACAATCGTGAGTTCTAATCTTGCAGCGAGTAGCGCATTGGTATCAGATGCATCTGGTAAAGTAGCGGTTTCGGCAACTGTTAATTCTACAGAACTTGGATATCTCGATGGAGTATCAAGTGCTATTCAACCACAATTTACTGCAAAAGCTCCACTCGCGTCTCCAGTATTTACAGGAGATCCAACTGGTCCAACACCAGCAACAGCGGATAACGATACTTCTATCGCAACTACAGCGTTTGTAAAAGCACAAGGATATATGACTTCTATCTCAGAAACAGATCCTCAAGTAGGAGCACTTTCTGATAACTATGTTCCTAGATGGGTTACTTCTCAACTCGTAAATGGTATTATCAGAGATGATGGAGCATGAGTGGGTATCGCTACTGCTGCAACAACAGCAAAACTTACACTGGTAAATAACGTAGCTTCAGGACCTATGGATCTACTCTCAGAGTATCAAGCACTTCTCTATAACACAGGAGTAGGAACTTCATCATATGGTCTGGGTATCAGGTCTGGAACCTTGGTTCTCAATACTGGTGGAGCATATAACTTTGATGAATCAGGAACAACGAGAATGTCCATTGCGTCAGGAGGTAATGTATGAATTGGTATGGCAGCAAACTCAAACAAACTTCATGTTTCAGGAAATCTAGGTGCTACAGGATGGATAGGAGCTTGATGTGAAGGGTCTTGTGAATCTTCGGGAGGATATAGTATACTCTATGCAAATGGACAAATCCATGCT
>JBAQUT010000070.1:0-11731 GCA_049297695.1 Alphaproteobacteria bacterium
GCTTGCGGGTAAGCGAACTCACGGCCCTCACGCTGGCCGATGTGGACGATGCCGAACAAGGATTGCTGCGCGTTACGGGCAAAGGGGAAAAAACCCGCCTGATTCCCTTGGGCAGCGGCGCGGAAGAAGCTCTGAAAGCCTATCTTACCTTTGCCCGCCCTCATATGCCCGGCGCCACCAGCCGCTGGGTGTTCCCAAGCCCGCAGCACGGCAAGGCGCTTACCCGCCAACGCATGTGGCAACTTATTGAACAGGCTGGTCAATCCGTGGGTATCCCCGTGGCCCCCCACCACCTGCGCCATACCTTTGCCACGCATTTGCTGGAGCACGATGCCGATTTACGCGCCGTGCAGCTTATGCTAGGACACGCCAGCCTGAACACCACGCAAATTTACACCAAAGTGGCGGGCGAGCGTTTGCGCGACACGCTGGAAACCTACCACCCGTTAAGCAAAGGAATATAGTTTTGGTCCAATACCTCGACTTTGAAAAACCGCTGCTGGATTTGCAAACCCGCATCGAAGCCCTGCGGGAGGCCGAAGCGGGCAACAAAGATGTGGCGGAAAAAAACATCGCCAACGAAATCGCGCGGCTGGAAATCCGCATGGCCCGCGTGGCGCGCCTGTTGTACCGAGATGTATCGGCCGTGCACAAAGTGCAAGTGGCCCGCCACCCGGAACGCCCCCAAGGCAGCGATTACATTGCAGGCCTCGTCACCGATTTTGTCCCTTTGGCAGGAGACCGCCGCTACGGCGACGATAAAGCGCTGGTGGGCGGGGTGGGTAAGTTCAACGGCCAAGACTGCGTGGTGCTGGCCATCGATAAAGGCAAAACCACGGCAGAACGTCTGGCCCGCAACTTCGGTATGCCCAAGCCGGAAGGCTACCGCAAAGCCCAACGCCTGTGCCACATGGCCAACCGCTTGGGGCTTCCTATCCTCACATTTGTGGATACCCCCGGTGCCTACCCCGGCATCGATGCCGAAGAGCGCGGCCAAGCCCAAGCCATTGCGGAAAGCATCGAGGTGCTGTTGTCCGTCAACGTGCCCGTCATTACCGCCATCACGGGGGAGGGTGGCAGTGGCGGCGCCTTGGCCCTTGCCGTGGCGGATCGGGTCATCATGCTGGAGCACAGCATTTACAGCGTGATTAGCCCCGAAGGCTGCGCCAGCATTTTGTGGAAAGAAGCCACAAAAGACACCATTGCCTTGGCCGCCGGAGCCCTCAAGTTCACCGCCCAGGATTTGTTGAAATTCAAGGTGATTGAAGAGATTGTGAAAGAACCCGTGGGCGGCGCCCACCGCACCCCCGCCCTCGCCATCCAACGCGTGGGCAAGGCCCTGCAACACCACTTGGCCGAAGTCTGCCGGGCCAACGGCGGCGCCGCAGCGCGGCGGAAACGGTTTTTGGCGATAGGTTAAAACGATGGCTATGTCCCCACCGTACTTAAGAAGTATTCATATTCCTCCCCAGCAGGGAAATCAGAATTTCCCGCTTAATACTCTGATGGCGGCGAAGGGAATAGATTTGTTGTGTAAGGCCCCGATTACAATTATTTGCGGAGAAAATGGATCAGGAAAATCAACTCTTCTGGAAGCTCTTGCTATCAATTGCGGGTTCAGTGTGTTGGGTGGTGGGCGGAATAATATATTGATGGATCAAACCTCCGATGTCACTCCTCTAGCTGAAGCGACTAAATTAGTTTGGAACAAAAAAACGCCCCATGGTTTCTTTATGAGAGCTGAAAGCTTTCACCAGTTTTCAACTCACATTGATGAATTGGCGGAGGCAAGTGGTTTGGCTTTGGCACCCTACGGTTGTAAGTCTTTACATGAACAATCTCATGGTGAATCTTTTATTTCATTATTTTCAAATCGATTTGGTAAAGGCTTATTTATTCTTGATGAGCCTGAATCCGCTTTATCCCCTCAGAGGCAATTGGAATTAATGATTATTATAAATGATTTAGCAGCGACAGGCGAATCACAGTTTATTATGGCCACTCATAGTCCGTTGTTGATGGCGCTTCCGAACAGTCAATTTTTGCTCCTAGATGACGGAGTGTTCACAGAAGCAGTGTACCATCAAAGTCGTCATTTCAAAGTCATGGCAAGGTTTTTTGCTAATCCTGAAACTTATGTAAAGCAAGTATTGGATAACTAACCCAACAAAGCCCCCAACCCCCCGGTCGCTACCATCCCATCCTTCCCCGTTAAGTTTTTTATAAACCAAACGTATGCGTTACGCGGTGCTGGGGGTCAATCATGGCGTGCGTTCCGTCCAATCGTTCAACCAACGCGCCTCCTTTGCCTTCTATCCAATCAGGCAAGCATATCAGCTCAGTACCTTTCACTGCGCGCAACCCAACATCATGAACATGCCCGTGGATAACCCGCGTACATTGGTGTTTTAAAGCCGAACTGCTCAAACGTCTGTGGAATCCCGTTGCCTTAACAATCTGGTTACGGGTTTTGATTTGGTCAGGGTTTAGGTATGTGGGAGGCACATTGCAATGGCGTTCCAAAAAGCGGCCTATTTTCCAAAGGGCGTCGGGCAATATCCCCACGCGATGCCCATGCACAACATGGGTTTTTCCATGGTCTATATTTACGTGATGGCTAAGCTGCCCACGCACCAAAGCTTGGAGCGGTTTAAGGAATTGGCTTTGAAGCGAATCTGGGAGACACCGTAAGGTAAAGTCAGGTTGGTAATACGAATGCCCCGCCTGAACCATATCCTCAATTTCCGAATCGTGGTTGCCGGGAAGAAGATGCAAATGGCGAGTCTTCAATCGTTCAAAAGCCGCTAAAACAGCAAGAGTATCATCAGGCTTGGTGTTGTGAGGTTGGTGTTGCAGCAAGTGGGTTTCAAGGTTGTCGCCCACAACATAAACGGTTTCTGCCTCAAGAGAATCGAGGAATTTAATACAGTTCGGGATATTCTGGTTATGAGGATCACCCGCGTGAATATCCGATATAAAAATATGTTTGTAGCGCATACCCATCTCCTTGTGTATGCTAAATGAGAGGTTTTGCTCGGGTTGTCAAGTCAGGCTTTATGAACCCAACAAAGGCCCCAGCGCCCCACTTGTCACCATCCCATCCTTCACCTTCTGGGGAATAGGGTACAGCGTGCCTTCCCCTTCCAGCACTTTCTTCCCGTCCTTATCTTCCACCCAGCAGGCAAACACGGCAAATTTCTCTGCCTTTTCTTTCACTTGGGCAATGGCAGTGTAAGGTTGGTTCAGCTGCACGGGCGCCAAAAATTTCACGCTCTGGGCGCCCCAAATGGCTCCCAAACCGGGCAAATCCATCCCAAAAATGCCGGAAAATTTGGCCACGCTAATCATCCCGTGGGCAATGCGGTTTTTAAATACGGTGCCCTTGGCGTAGTCCTCATTAAAGTGGGCAGGGTTAAAATCCCCGCTAATCTCGGCAAATTTCTGCACATCCATATCGGTAATCAGGTAGGGCTGCTTAAACGTATCGCCAATATTAAGTTCGTTCAAAGTCTTGCAAGCACGGGGTAGGGGGTTGGGCATGGCGGGTATCCTTGTTGTTGGTTGTTGCCCCCACTGTGCAACTCCCTCACCCGTTTGGCAAGCCTTTTAGGCACTGTTGGGCGGCATGTCATACAATCCCATGAAACGTAAACCCGTAGCGAGCCTATTTGCCTCCGTTGTGGCGCTTGGAACGTTTTTGGGTTTCCCATCTTCTTCTCATGTCCAGCCGAATATGATGGATAAATGGAGTACGCCCAAACTTCCTCCACCATCCCGAATGCCAATATACCCTGAGGCAGGAGAAAAACTGCCTTACAAAGGGCCTCTGAAACACGCAGACCGCGAAGTTTTGCGGGGTAAAATTCAAGATTCCATCCGTCTCAATCGACCTCGTGTAGAAAGTGAGCTTCTTAGTACTCCAACAAAAACGCCAGTCTATGGATATCCATGACCTCGAATATGTTTTGATGGATATGCAATTAAAGCAGTTGATTGAATTGTTGGAAGAAGAGCTTTATTCTCTCGGAAATGGCCGAGTTTAAAGTCTGTCATGATATATAGATTCGATTTAAATCCTTACAAACCGTACGAAGCCCTTGACCTTTCCCCTTGGCGTGCCTATTTGGTAGGCAATCAGGGAAGGGTTCCACCATGTCATCACGCACCGTCTTGTCGGATTTTCAAAGCTTTGCAAGCCAACATCTCCAAGGGGTGGAGTTCTCGTTCAACGATACCCTGGCCGTGCTGTTACGCCGCTGGAAAGTGATTGCCGTCTCCACCCTTGCCCTCGTGGCCTTGGGCGCATCTTACCTGGTTCTTGCCAAACCCCAGTATACGGCAGAAGGCATGCTGCAAATCAACACCCGCCAAGAACGGGTGATGAACGTGGACGAAGTGTTGTCGGGCTTGAACGGCAACGATGCCGCCATCCGTACGGAAATCGATGTGCTGCAATCCCGCAAATTGGCCCACCGCGTGATTGAAAAGCTGAATCTCGCCAACAATGCCGATTTTTCAAGTGGTACCAGCCTGTTGGCTGTGGCTAAAAACATGGTCAAAGCCCTCATTTTGCCTGCTACGGAAGAATCCTCCACCGCTAAAAGCACCGATGAAACCCGCAACACCACCCTCGCCAACGCTTTTTTAGGCCGTTTGGATGTGCGCATGCTCCCTCGTTCGTACTCCATTCAAGCCCGCTTTACGGCAGCCAACCCTGTGCTGGCGCGGGATATCGCCAACGCCGTGATGCAAGAGTACCTTACCAGCCAGCTGGAAGACCGCTTGGATGCAGCCCGTCGCGCCACAAGCTGGATGAACGACCGCAGCAAACAGCTCCAAAAACGCGTACAAGCCTCCGAAATGGCCGTACAATCTTTTCGCCAAGCCAACAACCTCACAACGGCCAAAGGTATTAAACTCTCCGACCAACAGCTTTCCGAGCTTAGCTCTCAGCTCATTCTGGCCCGCGCCCAATTGGCCGAAGCCCAGGCCCGTTCCAGCAATTCCGCCAGCGTGGGCCGTTTTGATACCACCGCCGACGTGCTAAATTCGCCGCTGATTCAAAACCTACGCATCCAAGAAACCGAAGTGCGCCGTAAAATGAGCGATCTGGCCGCCCGCTACGGCGACCGTCACCCCCGTATGATGACAGTACGGAACGAGTTGTCCAACATCCAAGGCAAAATCGGCGAAGAAAGCGCCAAAATCCGTGGTAGTCTTCAAAACGAAGTGAGCGTAGCCCAAGCCCGCGTTCAAACGTTCGAAAGCCAATTGAAAGACCTTCAAACCCAAAGCAACACCAGCAACGATGCTGAAGTGCAGCTGATGGAACTTGAGCGTCAAGCTGAAGCCGAGCGCACCCTGTATGAGTCGTTCCTCAACCGCAGCAAAGAAGTGGCGCAAATGGACTTTGCCCAAAGCGATGCCCGCATTATCTACGCTGCCGAAACGCCTCAAAGCCCCAGCGCCCCCAACAAAGGCGTAGTCATGGCCGCCGCAACCTTGCTGGGCCTGTTGTTGGGCATAGGCTTGGTGATGCTGCTGGAAATGCTGGACAGCGGCTACCGCACGGTGCAACAGCTGGAAGCCGCCACCAAACTGCCCGTGCTGGGTATGTTGGGCGAACTCCCCCATGAGAACGGCCGCCCCCACTACGTGCTGGAAAAACCCACCAGCGCCTTTGCCGAAGGCATCCGCGCCGTGCGCACGGCCCTGGGTTTTGCTAAGCCCGATCAACACCTGCAAGTCATCATGGTCACCAGCAGCGTGCCGCAAGAAGGGAAATCCTTACTTTCTGCCGCACTGGCCCATGTGGCCGCCATGGGCGGCGGTAAAACGCTCTTGATAGATGCCGACATGCGTCGCCCCACCCAAGCCCATAACTTTGGCCTTAAACCCGCCGCAGGCTTGGCCGAAGTTTTGGTCGGCAAAGCGAAGGTGAAAGACGTAGTGTACAACCTGAACAAAACCAGCCTGTACATCATCCCGTCGCTTGCCAACAGCCAGTTTGCGCAAGAGCTTCTAGGGTCTGAAAAAATGAAATCCCTCATCGCCGAACTCCGCAAAGAGTTCGAAACCATCATCATTGACTGCCCGCCGGTTATGGCCGTGGCCGATGCACTGACGGTTTCCGGCTTGGCCGATGCCAGCTTGTTTGCCGTACGTTGGGGTACAACTCCCCGCCCGCTGGCTGTGAACGGCATTAAAAAACTGCAAAGCACAGGCCTGGGTGTCACAGGTGTGGTGATGACCCGCGTCGATTTGGAACGCCAAAAGGCTTACGGTCTTGGCGATTACGGCTATTACTACGGAAAGTATAAAGATTACTACAACGACTAATCAGGGTAAAAAATAAAAAGGGGAACAGGTATGTTTGGGTGGCTCAAAGGTATGGCGTCGCACGGGGGGGGGCAACCCCTCTGTTGCCGTTGGCGTGGTGCCCCAAGGTCAGCGTATTTATGCCGTGGGAGATATTCACGGCTGCCAAATTCATTTTGAAGAAATACTCAAACTTATTGAGAACGATGCTCAAGGTTACCAAGGAACCATAACCTTGGTTACGCTGGGCGATTACCACAACCGCGGCCCCGCCAGCCGTCAAGTATTTGATACACTCACAACACCTTCATGGCCATCAAACTGGCAGCATATCGCCCTGCGTGGCAACCACGAGCAAGCATTGCTGGATTTTATCGCCAACCCCACCCGCCAACCGGATTGGCTCAGTTGGGGCGGGCTGGAAACCCTTGCCAGCTACGACATCAACGCGCTCCATCAAGGCCGCCCCCGCACGCCCGAAAGCCTTGCCGCCGAGCTCGCCGAAACCATGGAAGGGCAGGGGCACCTGGCTTTTGTTCGCAACACGGTTCTTACTCATACAGTCGGGAGTTACCTCTTCGTGCACGCAGGCGTGCGCCGCGGGGTCCCTCTTGCCCGCCAAATCCCGTCCGACATGATGTTCCTTCACCGGAACGAGTTTATGGCAGCCCCCCACGGCCTTCCTTACCGTGTGGTGTTTGGTCATAGCATTTGGGAAACTCCTCTCATCCAACCCGACCGCATCGGCATCGATACCGGCGCCTATCAAGGCGGCCCTCTTACGGCTGTAAGGTTGGAAGGCGATTCGGCCCACATCTTGCAAACCAAAGGCCGCGCATGAACCGCTCCCCCGCCCTCTTAGTTCCCGCAGGCCTCCATGGTATGGAGTGGGTGCTCCGCGTGTCCGAACCCGCGCTGCTCATCC
Source organism: Alphaproteobacteria bacterium (assembly GCA_049297695.1). Taxonomy (GTDB): domain Bacteria; phylum Pseudomonadota; class Alphaproteobacteria; order UBA2136; family UBA6156; genus JACKLD01. Next base: position 7,244 of record JBAQUT010000070.1, read on the forward strand.
TCTGTTCCATTCTGGCTTATCTTCTCCGATTGGGTTTTGTCCCCATGCCCACGGTATATATCGGCATTACCTTGCTGGGGGCGTTCACCTATGTGTTTCTGGCAGGTATGGCAGGGCTGTACCAACACGTGCGTTTGTATCACGTGGGGTGGGCCGTGCCGCGTATTCTGGGAACGGTAGCAGGGGTTTTTGCCGTCATCATTGCCCTCATGTTCTTGCTCAAAATATCCACCACGTTCTCACGGGTATGGCTGGTCATTTGGCTCCTCATGTTCGTTAGCATTATAGGCATTGTGCGCTTCGTGGTGCAGCGGGTTATCTGGCAAAACATCGGCACAGGCCAATGGGCCCGCCGCGTGGCGGTGTTGGGGGTCAACGACAAAGCCTTCAACTTCATCCGGTATTTTGATAACGAACCCACGGGCGAGGCCCGCCTCATGGGTATCTACGGCCTCCCCGGCGATAACATGGGCACCGATATCCGCCAAACATCCCTCTACAAAGGCGATCTGGAAGCCCTTCACCAAGCCTGCAAACAAGGCCTGGTCGACGATGTCATCATAACCCTGGATTTTGATTACCACCCCCAAGCCGAAACCCTGCTGGACACCCTCTACCAACTCACCGTGAACATCTACTACTGCCTCCCGTTGCCCTTATTTGGGCGGGTGGGCGGGTCGGAAGGCGGTATCGCCCATATCCCCCTCATGCTCCTCTTCCGCCGCCCGCTGGAAGGCCCCGCCCGTGCCATGAAACGTGGGTTAGATATTGTCGTCAGTGCGCTCCTCATCTTCCTCTTGGCCCCCGTTTTACTGCTAGCAGCCCTTGCGGTGAAACTCAGCAGCCCAGGCCCCGTGTTCTTCAAGCAAAAGCGCAATGGTTTTAATGGCGATGAGTTCGGCATGTACAAATTCCGCAGCATGCGCATGGGCGAAGCCCCCAAAGATGCTGCCGGCAAAGAAATGCAAGCCACCAAAGAAGACCCCCGCATCACCGCCGTGGGCCGCATCCTCCGCCGCACCAGCATCGACGAACTTCCCCAACTCCTCAACATCCTCCACGGCGACATGAGCCTTGTGGGCCCGCGCCCCCACGCGGTCAGCCATAACACGTACTACGAAAATCTTATTAACCGCTACGCCAGCCGCCATAAAATGAAACCAGGCCTCACCGGCTGGGCCCAAGTCAGCGGCCTCCGGGGCGAAACCGAAACGGTGGATAAAATGGCCAAACGGGTGGAGTACGATATCTGGTATATCGAAAACTGGTCGTTCTGGATGGATATCCGCATCCTCATCCTCACCCCACTCGTCGTGTTGTTCCAAAAGCAAGCTTATTAAGAAATGTCCGATAGGTTGGGGGTTGAGGGGGCGAAGCCCGCTCACGCCAACGGCGTCATTCCAGGGAGCACGGCCCCGCAACTGATTCAGATACCCCCAACGCTTCTGCCGCGCGCAGCCTGGAAACCAGTACAGGTCTTTCACAAAGCCTTTTTTCTGCCTTTAAGGTTTTTTTAAAAAAGGTTTTCAAATAGAACCGTTCGGTTGTTTTTATACTTAGCCTCTTAAGCAAACACCCTCTTCGGATAAGCTGGTACCGGCATCACAAACCCTGTCAATGCAGGCGGCAAAGCAACATCGCTCCGCAAGCGCAGGTTCACATGCCACCCGTCCACCACGGTGGGCGCCACGGTTTCATTCCCTTCGGCATCATACACGCCGCCGTAACGTATCTGTCCTACCACCACCAAACTGTGGTCGGGGCTGTCGGTTAAAGGCTCACCGTCTTCCCCCATCCACGGGCAGGCCGTGTTAAAAGCCTCGCGGCTTGGCGCTTTTAAATAATAATCGGTCCACATGGTCATCATACTCCGCTCAAGGCTTGTAAGTTCAGGTTGGCAAATGGCAGGTAGTCCACACGCCTTATCCACCCGTTCAGTCCAAAACTCCCGGTTTCCGAGCGCCCAACACTCACACGGTTAAACGCGCCCAAACCACCAATATTGCCATTGGCAACCACACCACCGTTCAAGCTTGCCGAAATCTGGGTAGGGGTGTAACTCACCGCCAAACGGTTCACGGCATAACCCAAGGGCTTGCTTCCGGTCACAATCACGTTCACCTGAGTTCCACCATACACATTGGTCAGCTTTAGTCCGCTTCCACTTCCTGCAGGGTCGTAGGTCACTAGCAAACGGTTGCTGCTGTCTTGCACCAGTTCCATTACCCGCTTGGTGGCCGTTAACACCCCCGCACTTGGCAGCATAAAGTCCACAATCACGGTTCCCGTACGCGTGTTCCACCCCAAATCGGCAAGGTTGGTAGCCGTCAACACGTCGCTGGCACGGGCCACATCCGCCGTGGTTCCTGTATTTTCAATATAACTGCTGGGCTGGTCACATCCCACTTCCAGCTGAAAACACCCCATATACACCCCGCTCACCCCATCACCCACAAACGTCACGGTTTTGTCGTTTTTCAAAACCCGCCACTCAAAAGCCACGGCGGTGTCGGTAGGGCTGGTGCGCCCCGCCATCCACACGCGGTAAATCCCATTCCCACACGCTTCAATGCCGGTTGCGTTCACAACACCGGTGCCCGTTACGGCAGTTGTTGTGGTTTGGTCACTCACGTCAAAGCTTGCGGTCACGGTGTTGGTCGTACCGTTGCTGCGGCCATACAACCCCACACACCGTTGTTCCGCCGCTTTCACGTACATGCTGATGCACCAGTAAGTCCCCGCACTCAAAATACTTACGGTTTGGCTTAGGTAGTGCCGGTTGCTGGTGCTATCCAACACAATTTTGGTTAGGCTTGGGGTGCCATCTGCCCCCGTGGTGGTCGCACCCGCGCTGCAAAAGGTTTTGGTCCACCAGGCATTGCTGGCGGCGTTGGTGGCGCGGGCGTAATTGGTGGTTCCCTGTTCCGATAAATACCCCCGCGCCGCTCCCAGCAAAGGGTTAAAACTATGCCGCGCCACATTGCTGGGCATGGCGGTTAATACTCCGTTGGGCATCCATACCCGCCCGCTGCTGGCACGGGTATGGGTGGTTCCTGCGGGCTGTCCGTTCGCCGCCATATCCCACACACGGGGCTGGGCAGCGGTGGCAACCACGGGGCGTGTTACGCTCCGCAAAGGTTGCCGTGTCATGTCATGCATCATGGTGGGTTCTTTCGTTAAGCTTGGCGTACCTGCAACGTCCACGTGCCGTCGGTGGCCACAAGGCGCAAGCCGGTCACGGGGCGCAACACTTTCTCGGCTCCGCTGGTAGTACGCAGGCCCAAAGGGCTTCCAATCCATTGAGCGGTGCCTGCCGCAATCTTGTCGGCTTCGTCCAGGGTTACTTGCAATTGGGCACCGGTGGTGGGCGTGCCTGCCGTCAGCACAAGGGCCGCACTGGCTTCTTTGGCAGGGTCAACCACAAACACATCGCTGGTGGCCGTAATCCCGGTTTGGGTTTCAAATTGAACAACATTACGCAACGCCATGGGCGTATCCTTTCAAGGTTGGTTAAATCGGCAACAAAAAAGGCCCCGTTAGGGCCCGCGTTACTCTAGTGGCTTCCGTCTCTATCGGTCGGATGCTTCCATAAACCTACCCCACCTTGGGGAAAAAGTCAAGCTTAAAAAAAGGGCAGGGGGGCACCCCCTTGCCAACATCTTGTTTCTAAGCCATTGTGCGCCAACTTATAAACAGGAGAAAACATACATGGCCCCCAAAACCAAAGCCAAACCCGCCCCCAAAGCCACCGTTAAAGCCGTGGCTGCCAAAGCATCCGCCCCCATGGTCGCCGCCATGGCATCCAAGGCCGAATCCTGCGCCACCACCTGCTGCGGCAGTTGCAACGGCTGGGGCACCGCTACTCGTTTGTGGTGGGCCGTTACATGGCGTACCTTTGCGTGGGTCACTCTGCCCCTCATGCTGGTGCAGTTTGGTTTGGCATGGCTGCAAACGCCCGAGCTCGCCCGTGGCATGTTCGGCTTCGGCATGATGATGCTCGCCCAACTTCCCAGCCTCATGGCTAACCTGCTGGTTACTCCCCAGTTCTGGTTCTTTGTGGCGGTTAGCGCCTACAGCCTGCTGGGTGCTATTTACATTTACGGTTACTTGGCCCGCAAAGGTACGTTTGGCGGCGTCAGCATGACACTCACCCGCACCAAGTAAGTGTCTGCCTGCTAAAGGGTTGAACAGCCCCCCTTGCGGGGGCTTTCTGTTGGGCGTACAACGGCGCGGAAAGAACACAAACCATGCCCACCATTCGCACCACGCAGGTTTCCATCCAAAGCCCCCATGCGGCCTCGGGCGATGCCGCCCCGTGCGCATGGAGCAAACCCGCCCAAAAGGCCGTTACCAATATTTTATCCCGCTACCCGAAAGACCGCTCCCGCAGCGCCACCATCCCGCTGCTGCACTTGGCCCAGCGCGAGTTCGGCGGCTGGCTCTCCATCCCCGCCATGCAATTGGTGGCCGATACCCTAAATCTTCCCT
>JBAQUT010000071.1:0-15309 GCA_049297695.1 Alphaproteobacteria bacterium
GCGGCCAAAAGCTCACTCCCACCGCCGTGCAGGCGGCCGCCGAAGCCCTCGGCCTCGGTCCCCTCATCCGCACGCCAGAACGTTTGCGCGGCGACGCGCTGGAGCAGGTATTAGCCACTCCGTGCGATGCTATCGTGGTAGTGGCCTACGGACTCCTGCTCCCCAAAGCCCTGGTGGAAGCCCGCACGTGCCTGAACATCCACCCCAGCCCCCTCCCCCGCTGGCGCGGCGCCGCACCCATCCAGCACACCCTGCTGGCGGGAGATACCACCACCGAAGTCTGCATCATGAAGCTGGACGCCGGCATGGACACCGGCCCCGTGTACCACCGCGAACCCTTCACCATCCCGCCAAGCATGAATGCGGGCGACCTCCACGACGTGTGCGCCACGTTAGGCGCCCAGCACCTGCTGCCCGTGCTGGCCAACCTTGCTACCCTCACGCCCATCTCTCAAACCGAAGACGGCGCCTGCTTGGCCCCCAAAATCACAGCCGAGATGCGCCCCTTAAACCCATCCCAACCCGCCCAAACTCTCCACAACCAAGTCCGCGCCCTCGCCCCTTCCCCAGCAGCAACCCTCACCCTTGGTGGCGAAGTTTGCAAAGTTCTCCAAACCAACGTCCTGCCTCCTGCCTCCTACCCCCTGCCTCCCGGAACCCTCACCGCCACCGAAACATCTCTCAACCTCTCTTGCGCCAACAGCCTTCTTAGTATACAAATAATCCAACGCCCCAACCGCAAACCCCAACCCATCGCCGAGGCGTTACGCGGCTGGGAGATCCACAAGGATACAACCGAATGACCAACCCCAACGGCCAAACCATATCCGTTATTGCCATGGAAGAAGGCGCCCACGGGCAACTCATAGAGTATCTATGCCGCTGCCATTTCCTCGCCACCGACCCTGAAAGTCTCAAATACCTCCGTCAAAAGATTGCCGATGCAGGCTACGAATCCCTCTCCGAATTAGCATTAAATCTCATCAACTGGAAAGGTCTGGGTACGTCCAGCGCCAACAACCCTCTCACTCTCCGGCTGGTTGAACTGAACAAACCCCTCAACATATCTCTGGGAGAGGTTCCAGAAGGTTTTGACGTAGCATCCCAATTTCAAGCAGGGGCCATGGCCTCTGCAACCTACTTCATTTACAAATTAGAAGAATCCACGGCCCTTTCCCCCTGCGAACAATCCACCTTTGGAGACATCGCCTCCAACGTTCGCACATCCGTCGTTCTCCGTTGCTATGCCGATATCCAACGCCTGAAACCTGCCTTCAATCTCCACGCTTGCCAAGGCAACCTTGGCAAGCGAACGCAAGAAGACCCTGACGATGTATTTAACGAGTTCCGCCTCCAAATCCCCGATACATTAAGAGGTATCTAATGCCACCACACTCCGAACCAACCCTTCTCGTGTCCACCTTTACCTTAGAAGGCGGGGTAGAATGGCGTTTTACAGGCAAACCCCTTTGCAAAAAATCAGCCAGCGCCCTTTCCACCCTTCATGGCAACACGGCTTATCTTGAGCATCTGATTAGCCAATTAGTAATATCAGCTAACCTAAATAGCAAATTCCCAACCGCTCAAACTCCCATGACCGCCAAAATCCAAAATCCTCACCATGGTGATATCAAACTTAAATTTTGGTTCGAATGTACAACCCCTCAAGCATTGAATTAACCTATGACAACCCCCAAAGAATTAAATATAAAAATTGCTATTAACCAAGAATTTACATCGCAAAGTGGTGCACGATTTCAATTTAAAATTGGAACAACCGATCAACAATCTTATACTGCCCTAAGCGGATTCACTCCCGTTGCCACGGAGAAACTATTCCAAGATTGTTGGAAATATTTTCAAGATTGCCGAATACCTTTTATACCCAACACGGCAATACCATTTGATATTCAACACCAACAAGATAATTACAAAATCTACTTCATGCTTCAACCTTTGCGCCATGAAGATACACGAATCCACTAAACCAATCCCATGCGCCTCAAACTCCACCTCCAATACCTCGGCACAGGCCTGTACGGCTGGCAACGGCAAGAGGGCAAGGGCAACACCACGGGGCTAGAGCTCCCCACGGTGGAAGGCCACCTGATATCCGCATGGGCCAACCTCACGGGCGAAATAGCGCCGGATTTCCAAGCCGCAGGCCGCACCGATGCGGGCGTGCACGCCTTGGGCCAAGTGGTTCATATCGATACCCTCTGGCCCCACGCCGCCACCCCCATCAAAGTGCTGGACGGCCTGAACCATTTTTTGCCCAGCACCATCCGCGTTGTGCGCGTGGCGCAGGTGGAGGATTCCTTCCACGCCCGCTTTGCAGGCCACCAACGCCACTACCGCTATATTCTTTCCACCACCCGCGTCATGCGCCCGGATTGGTTTGGCCGAGCCGGGCACGATAGGCGCCCACTGGATATTGCCCGCATGGCCGAAGCCCTCACCCACCTGCCGCTGGGGGAACACGATTTTTCAGGCTTTCGGGATGCCGAATGCCAAAGCCAAACCCCCATGTGCAACCTCACCCACCGCAGTTTGGTGGAGGCGGGGGAAGGCTTTGTGCACCTGTACTTTTCCGCCAACCACTTCCTCCACCATATGGTGCGCAACATGGTGGGCACGCTGGTGGAATGCGCGCTGGTGGCCGATTCCACCCGCCAACCCCGCCCAGTTGCCGACATGGCCCGCGTGCTGGAAAACCGCGATCGCCGCCACGCCGGCCCCACCTTCGGCCCCGAAGGTTTGTACTTTTTGGGGGTGGATTACCCGCCCCACGCCGAAGCCCACGCCGTAGGCACGGCGCTGGATGTATCCACGTTGTAAGCCCACACTTACTCCCACGGGAGAGGAACCGACTGAAACCCTTAACAAAGGAACAATGTCATGCCGCTCATCCCCGCCCACGCCCGCACGTTTTTAGCAGGCCACACCCAACGCCTCGCCGACGCCGCCACGCGCCTCCGCCGTACATGGGGCGATAAACGCCTCACCCACGAAACCATCGAACACCTCCCAGCCGACACCTCGCCCCCCATCATCCAACGCAAACCTGCCGAAGGCTCGCCTTTCCAAACCCGCGCCAAAGGCCCCATCCGCTCCTCCGAAATCGCGTAACACGCCATTCTCTGCGTCATTCCAGCGACGGAAACCTCAGCGAGCTTGCGAGCGCCAAGGTTTCCGGCAGGTGGAATCTTCTCGTTCACCCATAACAAAAGCCCCCGCAGGGGCTTCGTTTTTGAAAATCACCCTACCCCAACAACTTCTTCATCGCCGCCCCAATGTCGCTAGGGCTGCTCACCATCGTCACGCCCGCTTTTTTCAAAGCGTCAATCTTGGCTTCAGCGGTGTCGTTCCCGCCGCTCACAATGGCACCCGCGTGGCCCATGCGCTTGCCTTTGGGGGCGCTAGCACCGGCAATAAAGCCCACCACGGGTTTGGTGATGGCGCTTTTGATGTAATCCGCCGCCTCAATCTCGGCATTTCCACCAATCTCGCCAATCATCACAATGCCTTTGGTGTGGGGGTCGGCCTCAAACGCCGCCAACACCTGAATAAAGTTGGTGCCCGCCACAGGGTCGCCACCAATCCCCACGCAGGTGGTTTGGCCCAGGCCCACATCGCTGGTTTGCTTCACGGCTTCATACGTCAGCGTGCCGGATTTGCTCACCACACCCACCACACCCTTTTTGTGGATGTACGCGGGCATAATGCCAATCTTGCAGCCCTTGCCATCGCCGGGGGTAATAATGCCAGGGCAGTTGGGGCCAATCAGGCGCATGGTGCATTTGGGGTCCATCAACTTGCGCTTCACCTTCACCATGTCCAGCACGGGGATGCCTTCGGTAATGCACACGCAAATCTTGATGCCCGCGGCTTCCGCTTCCAAAATGGCATCCGCCGCAAAGGGTGGCGGCACGTAAATCACCGAGGCCTCGGCACCCGTCTTTTCCACGGCTTCCCGCACGGTATCAAACACAGGCAGGCCCAAATGCTCGGTGCCGCCTTTGCCGGGGGTTACGCCACCCACATACCGGCTGCCGTATTTCAGCGCCTGCTCGCTATGAAAGGTTCCGTGCTTCCCCGTAAACCCTTGGGTAATCACTTTGGTGTCTTCGGTAATAAAAATGGCCATGGTTATGTTCCTTTATTTTCCAGCATACATTTGCAAAATCACAGGTGCCAACTGCTCGGCCAGGGCGGGCAGTTTGCTCATTACGCCTTGCCCGGCGGGAGTAGCCTGAAAGCCCTTCACAGCCTTCGCCTCGGCTGGCGTAAACAGCTTGGCGGCTATGGCGTTGGCTTGGGTCATCAGTTGGGCGCGCTGTTCGGGCGTCAAACTTCCAAGTGCCGAAATCACACCCGCTTTAGTGGTGGGCACGCTGGCGGCGGTGTTTTGGATCACCCGCTTGCCCACTTCCTGTTGCACGGTGGGGTTGTTCATCACGGCGTTTTGGATGGCGCTAAAATCATACGCCACCGCGGTGGAAGCCGCTGCAAGAAGTGCTATCATCACATATTTCATCGTTACATCCCTTTCGTCGCGGCAATAATCTTGTCGGCGGCATCACTCAGGCTGTCGGCCGCAATAATGTTCAACCCGCTGTCCTTCAAAATCTTCTTGCCCAGCTCCACGTTCGTGCCTTCCAAACGCACCACCAGCGGGATTTGCAAGTTGGTGGCCTTGGCCGCCGCCACAATCCCGTTGGCAATGGTGTCGCACTTCATGATACCACCAAAGATGTTGATGAGGATGCCCTTCACCTGCGTATCGCCCAAAATAATCTTCAACGCAGCGGTTACTTTGGCTTCATCCGCGCCACCGCCCACGTCTAAAAAGTTCGCGGGGAAGCTGCCCTTCAGCTTGATAATATCCATGGTGGCCATGGCCAAACCAGCACCGTTCACCATGCAGCCAATGCTACCTTCCAAGCCCACGTAGTTCAAATCGTACTTACGGGCTTCGGTTTCGCGGGGGTCGTGCTGGGTGGTGTCGTCCAGCGCCTCAATGTCCTTATGGCGGTACAGGGCGTTGGTGTCAAAACTCACCTTGCCGTCCAACGCCACCACGTCGTCCTGCTTGGTAACCACAAGCGGGTTGATCTCCAACATGGCCAAGTCTTTTTCCACATACATGGTGTAAAGGCCCATCATCATGGCCACGGCTTTGTTCACCTGCACGCCTTCCAACTTCAACCCGAAGGCGATGTTACGGGCCTGGTACGGCATCAACCCCACGGCAGGGTCAATGGTTTCCTTGAAAATCTTTTCCGGCGTGTTTTTGGCAACTTCTTCAATTTCCACACCACCCTCGGTGCTGGCCATAATCACCAAACGGCCCGTGCTGCGGTCCAACAGCATGGCCAAGTACAGCTCGCGGGCAATATCAATCCCTGCGGTCACGTACACGCAGTTTACGGGCTGGCCCTTGCTGGTGGTTTGGTAGGTTACCAGGTTTTTGCCCAGCAAGTTACCCGCCACAATCCCGGCATCCTTCGCTGTTTTTACCAGCTTCACGCCACCGGCTTTCCCGCGGCCACCGGCGTGCACTTGGGCTTTCACCACGGCAATGGGGCTGCCGCCCTTCAAAATTTTATCCGCCGCCGCTTCAGCCTCGGCAATGGTTTTGGCCACAATACCGCCTGCCACGGCCACGCCGTAACCGCTCATCAAATCTTTGGCCTGATACTCATGGATGTTCATGCTGCACCTCTCTTGTTACCGCCGCACTCTAGGCGTTTTGGAAAGGTTTGGAAAGGGGTGTCAGCTTACTTCCCAACCATTCCCATAATATGGTATTAAAACCAACGAAAGGGCTTGTTCCATGAAAACCGAAACCAAAGTAAACCTTATCAACCGGGCCAGCCGCTATGGCACGTTCATCGGCAATCTTACGGCCGAATTTCTGAGCGAGCGGGACAGCTGCACCGGCGGTAATCTTCACAACATCGATGGCCACGTGTTCCTCATGACCGAAAATGGTCTTGAAGAGCAACATGTTCCCGATGTGCGTTAACCGCTAATCACATCCCATACGGATAGCGATTATCCATCACCTTGCCACCCGCCCTCATGGGCTTCAAGGCTTTGGCATATTCCACCAGCACACCCAACGCAAAGGCCATGCGGTCGCGCAAGGCCTGGTCGTGCTCGCCCTTCACCTCGGCGCCCAACATGTCGGCCACGTTGCGGATGATGATATGCTCCGGCGTCCACACCAACTTGCTGTTTTTCACGGCGTGCGCCCGCAGTTCAGCCACGGGGTAAGCCCCGTTGATGCTGCTGCTCACGCTCACAATCATGCCCGGCTTGTGGCCCAGCTCGGCGGCGCTGCACAACAACAAAAAATTCTTCAGCTTGCTGGGCACCATCCCCGCATATTCGGGGACCACCACCACCACACCGTCGGTGGCTTGCAACGTGGCGGCATGGGGCGCCCATAGCTTGGCCCACTTGTCTTTCAACCCATCCACACCCCACACACCTTCATCCCAAAAGGGCACATCCATGGCTCCGGCATCCATAAAGGCCACCTCATGGCCCATGGCCTTCAGCTGGGTTTCCACATACCGCCCCACACGGGTGCTTTCGCCCTTGGTTCGGTGGCTTCCGGTGATGATGGTGAGATGCATTGACATTCTCCTTGATTGTACCTATTATGTAATTGCGTCGTGACTGCGTCGTTATTGCAGGATTGGAAGAAATTCCGACACGACGTCTTTTTATTTTGGAAATCTAACCAATCCATATCCTTCAATTTTCCCTGTTGGCGAAGCGCGATACAATTGCTTAATTTGGTCAAAAAATCTATTATCTCCCTTCTCTCTCCTTAATGTAGCACCTGCAACCATATCTGCAAATTGAATCCCCACACTTAAGTGTGAAGGTGCAATGAATAAACCTTCTATGAGATTATTATAATTGGAGTAGGACTGATGATGCTTGCTAAGCATTCTTTCATGTAATTCACGCAAACGAACATCATCCTTAGGTGCACGATAGTCACACACAACAATGCCGTTAATATGAGAGCCGCTCAGTCTACTAATATCTTGCAAATAATATTGAAATCTTTCCGCAAGCTGTTTATATGCATACCAATACAAATCATCAGCATTTTGAATATATGCCAGCTGGTACGCTTTCTGTGTATCAACAACAACGCCGAGTAATTTGATAGATTTAAAGCGGCTGAGAATCCCGTAGATATCTGTTCTTAAACCTTCTTTTTGGGATGTATTGAGATGAGAAAAAGGGCCTATGTGGCCTTCAGGTTTTGCAGCAAATTCTCGCCATTTTATTTCGCCGACAACCTTATATTTCTTCTTTACTAAAAGAAGTTCTTGTTTGATTTTATGCCAATAATCTTCTGGGATAATCACACCACCCAACACAAAAAAAGGTACGTGAGATGTACCTTTGCGAGGTGGGGGAGTACCAGATTCATCAACAAATAAAATCTGCATTACACCTTAATCCCTGCGCACAACCCCTTCACAGAAGCAACCGATTTCTCAAACATGGCTTTCTCGTCGGCGGTCATCTGCACTTCCACAATGCGCTCCACGCCGTTGGCGCCAATAATCACGGGCACACCCACGTACAAACCGTCCACGCCGTATTGGCCTGTCAGGTACGCCGCGCAAGGCAACATGCGCTTTTTATCCTGCAAATAGCTTTCGGCCATGGCGATGGCGGAACTCGCGGGGGCAAAGTAAGCGCTGCCGGTTTTCAGCAGGTTCACAATCTCGCCACCGCCTTTGCGGGTGCGGTCCACAATGGCATCCACTTTTTCTTGGGTAATCCAGCCCATTTTCACCAATTCGGGCAGGTTCACACCGCCCACGGTGGCAAAGCGGGTCAGGGGGCACATGTCGTCGCCGTGGCCGCCCAGAACAAAGGTGGTGATGTCCTCAATGGCCACACCCAACGCTTCGTGGAGGAAAAAGCTAAACCGCGCACTGTCCAAAACCCCTGCCATGCCCACCACTTTTTCGGGCTTAAAGCCGGTGGCCTGCTGCATCACCCACACCATGGCATCCAAGGGGTTGGTAATCACAATCACAAAGGCGTTGGGAGCATTTTCCTTAATGCCCACAGCCACCTTTTTCACAATGTCGGTGTTGATGGCCACCAAGTCGTCGCGGCTCATGCCGGGCTTGCGGGCCACGCCGGCGGTCACGATGCACACATCGGCACCCTTGATGGCCGCATAATCGTTGCTGCCCGTAATGTGGTTGCCAAACCGCTCCACGGCGCCGCTTTGGCTCATATCCAAGGCTTTACCTTGGGGAACACCTTCCGCCACGTCCACCAGCACCACATCGCCCAAATTCTTCAAACTGGCCAGATGGGCCAAGGTTCCCCCAATGTTTCCGGCTCCGATAAGGGCGATTTTGGCTTTGGCCATGGCAAGTGCTTTCGTTGGTTAAACAGGTTGAACGGCGCCCATGCTAGGCCTCCCCACCCAACCTGACAAGGGGGTTGACACGTATACATATTACATCTATTTCCACCATTATGAATCCACACAATGATGCTCGCTCAAGCGTTGCTACACGTATTTTAAAAGCCCTTTCAAATGAACTTGGCATTCAACATGCTCCTGTTTTATGGTCATTTTACATTACTCAATGCCCCGTATCATCAGCTAATACCCTGAGCGAGATGGTTGCCGACGATACCGAATGCACCATTTCAGATGCCCGTATACGTCAAGCCGCAATTACCATAAGCAGCGCTTATGCTTTCTATTCTCCAGATACGTATTGCACCATGAAAAACGCCACCTATGTGACTGAAAAACCAAATGCCCAACCTTTAGCCGAAAGTCCAGCTCCCATGTCGCCAGCCTACACCCGTATCTGTCTTGTGGAAAACTTACTACCAACCTACGGTATGGAAAATGCCCAAACCATTGTGGCTTACTACGCCGATTCGGCCCATGAATCCGACACTGTTTTAGCCAAACTTGCCCAAACCGCCTCCGACCGTGAGATGGATGCCGTGGCCCAACGCGCCTTGGAATTTTACCGCGATTACAACTTCAACGCCCATGAAGCCATGTGCGCCAGCACAGCCTTAAAACGAATTAACGATACCCGTACAGCTCGCATTAACTCTAGCCATAACACATCCCAAGCATTTAAGGGGAAAGACTATTTTGTTTCCAATACCTACCCAAAACTCAACATGCCACCCAACAAACTTGTCGGTGTCATTTCTCACGAAGGCACAAATTTTAAGCGTCTTTACCTCCGCAATGGCCAGATTGTATGGGAGGAATCGTATCCTTTATACTACCCCGAACACGACAAGTTCGGCATCACCTGCCCCTACGAACTTGGCTGGATGTAACTAAACCCCGTTCCCATCCACCACCACCTTCACCCGCTCGCCGGGGGTGAGGGGTTGGTTGGGCGCCACACGGTTCAAGGCGTTGAACAACTCCATGCTAGGCCTCCCCACCCAACCTGACAAGGGGGTTGACAAGTATACATAAATGACTATATACGGCCTATGACACACACATCTTACACATGGCCTTTAGACCAACCCGCCCCCAACTACGAGCGTATTTTCTTGGACGACCACACCTACGGCCAAGCCATTCAAGCATTTCCTATCATATGTTCCGATATTGTTCCCCTTATGCGAGCCCCCAATCGTTTGGTTTTAGCCCAACGCAACAACAAACCCATGCAAGGCTGGTGGCATTTTGGTGGTCGCTGGATGATGGGCGAAGATGGCCCTACCGCAGCCTGCCGACACTTCAAGCGTGACACAGGGACAATCCTTAGCACCGACCGCCTTATTGATCTCGGTATCCGCAACTACTTGTGGCACGACCGCCAACAAGCACCTCAAGACACTCCTTGCCAAAGCGTAGCGTTTACGTATGGGGTTGAAATGTCGGATAATGAACTCGCCCATATGGCGGCAAAAATCAACCTTCCCGAATATGTTCCAGGTACGCTTTGTACGTTCACATGGGAACGTCTCCAAGAACACGACATTCACCCAGTACTCCGGGATTTATATCAAGCAGCTTTTTCCGAACGGACCTAAAGCTGTTTAAATAGTTATTGGTACCATTTCAATCCAGCCAAAAGACGGCTGGTTTGAGTGAGCGAGGGCGCCGACATGCCAAAGCATATCAAGGCCGAGCTCACCAAATCCAGGCTTTTTTTGGATGCGATTCAAATGTATCAATAACTATTTAAACAGCTTTAAACCCCGTTCCCATCCACCACCACCTTCACCCGCTCGCCGGGGGTGAGGGGTTGGTTGGGCGCCACACGGTTCAAGGCGTTGAACAACTCCACCTGCAACGCGCCCATGGGCATGGCGGCGGCCAATCGCTCGGCCGTATCGCCCCCGCGCACGGTGCGGATGCTCAGTTTCAACGGTTGCCAACGGTCGGCCACAGTTTCGGTCACCACCTTGCTCAAGGCGATGCTTTGCATAATGGCGGGCTCCTCGCGGGCTTGCGTGGCCGCATCGGGGAAGCTGAACACCATCATCACCACCTTGTCGGTCCCCACGCTGGGGATGGCCACGGCGCGGAACGTACCGTTCATGCCACTTTTCACCCCCGTGTACGCCGTGGTGCCATCGGCCAGTTGCAGGCGCTGGGCGCTGTCCACTCCTAGCTTTTCCAACAACACGCCAACGTTCATACCGGCTTTGTAGGTGTCGGTGCCCATTTTAAACCGCACATCGCTGGCGGGGTGACGCCCCCACCATTGCCCCGCTTCGGGCTTCTCGCTGCCTTCCATGTAGTTGGTCACAAACCCTTCGGGGATGCGCACCACCGTCCGCGCCGCTGGCAAGGCAATGTAGTTGCGCCCGGCAATGCCCCACGCGCGTTGGGGCCCAAACGATAACCCTTCCATCGCATTCAAAAAGCGGTTCCGCCCTTGGGGGTCATTGGCAGGGGTGGCGGGCGCCACCCCCTCGGGAAGCTGCAAACTACCATCAGGATACCCCGCCCGCTGCGCCGCCGCTGCAATCCGCTCCGGCGTGGCAGGGTGGCTGCTGGTCAGGCGGCCCAACAGGTTTTCTCCTGCGGCATCTTGCCCGCGCAACCCATACGCCAAGGCTTGGGCGTACTGCTCGTACGCCCGCATGGATTGCACCATGCCCACGGCCTCCCGCGCATCGTACCCCGCCCGCGGCAAGTAGCGCTGGGCCAAGGCATCGGCCTCGTGCTCGTGGTCGCGGCCAAACTTGGCCAAACTCAACCCCGCCGCCAACCCACCCAACTGCGTGGCCGCTTGGGCCGCACGGTCATCCATTTGGGTTCCCAAATAAATCCCCAAGGCACTCACCAACACTCCAGCAACCACTTGGCTAGTCATGCCTTGCGCCACGTGACGGGCCGCGTTGTGGCCCCCTTCGTGGCCCAACACTGCCGCCAATTCCGCCTCGCTTTGCACAAAGGGCAACAACCCCCTGTACACGTTCACGTACCCCGGCGTAGCCCACGCGTTAAACTGGTCGCTGTCCAGCAAAATGCAACTCGTCGGCTCATTGTTGGCTTCCGTCACAGCCACCATCTTGTCGCATAAACTGGTTACATACCGTGTGGTCGTGCTGGAAGGTTTATACAACCCATACTGCTTCAACGCGGCTTCGGCGGTGGCCTGCCCCACTTCCCGCTCTTGGGCCTTGCTCACCAAACTTAAACTGCTGCCGCCCGTGGCTGGGTTTTCCACACAACTTGCCAGCAGCAACGCCGCCATTACACCCGCCATCATCCGTTGCTTAACCATAAAAAAAATCCCCCTTGTTGTTGGGGGGCATTATACTCTCCAGCACAACAAACTCAACTCTTACTTGCTGCCCAGAAAACTTGGTAACAGCTCTTGCAGCGCCACCACCACCTCATGCAGCACCATGCGGATAAAATCCACCGCCACCACCATCAATTGCCGCAACACGTTCACAATCACATCCATCACCGATTGCGCCGGTCCGCTCAAATCCTGAGCATTGGCAACCATCACAACCCCCACCACAGCCACCATCATCAGGCGTATCATGAACGTATCTTTCTCTTGCTGGGCGTTACCTTACCAGAAACCTTGGGCATATCCACCCCGCTGCCTGCCGTTGCGTCAGGCGCCTGCAACGCCCACGGCAGGGCCATAAACCCAACCCCGACGGGGATCCATATCACCATCAATCGCGCCAACATGGTGATGATAAACGCCGAAGCCGACGCCACCCCCGCCCCCGTTAAAATGGCCCACATTGTGCCTTCCGCCCCGCCCACACCGGCGGGCGCCATGCTCACCACGCCCAACACCGTGCCCACGGCCAACGCAAACCCACCCAAGTTCCACCCTACATCAAAACCCATCAGCATCAGGCTATAGCTAATGGCAAACCCAAACCCTGCCCATGCCATCAGGCTTAGCAACGTGCAACTTATCAGCACGCGCCAACCCATCAGTTTGTGCAACAACATCACCAAGGTCATCAGCGTGGCAAACAGGCGCGGGGCCCGCTTACCCACCATCCAATACAGCAACTTGATGCCCCGTATCGCCACCTTGGGCAACGCCAACACCGTAAAAATCCCCACCATCACGCCGCTTAAAATCATCAGCCCCAACGCCGCACTGTGCACATGGCCCATGCTTACCATGCCCACTCCAATCAACACCATCATGGCCAACGTGTCGGTCATCACGTCCATCATCAGCAACGGCGCGCTGCGACGGTACGGTATGTTATGATGATGGTGCAACAACCACAACCGCAACACAACCCCCACCTTGCCGGGCGTGGGCAACAACGCCATGCCCGCCACGTAGTACAACACCATGCGGGGCCACGGCACGTGCAAGTTCAACGCACGGGAGAATATTTTGTACCGGTAAATCCGCACCCAGTTTTCATGCACACTCGCCACTGCCAACACCACCAACACCATAGGCGGAACGGCCATTACATGCTCCCAAAACGTACGCCCACCCATCAACGCCACACCCAACACCACACACGCCAACACCACCACGGTGGTGTTCACGGCCACGCGTTTGTAGCGGGCCACACTTTCAATGTTAAACTGCTTCAGCTTTTTCCCCATGGGGGAATCTTATACGCTTATTTATCGCAACACGTAACCCACTTTGTCCATCACACGGCGCAACGTTTGGGCAGCGTGGGCGCTGGCGGCATCGGCGCCTTTTACCAGCACGCGGTGAAGCTCCGCCTTGTCCGCCATCAGCCGCGCATACTCGGCTTGCACGGGCTTCAAGGTTTCCACCACCGCTTCCGCCACGGCGTTTTTCAAGGGGCCGTACTGGCTTCCGGCAAACTCCGCCGCTATGGCCTGCGGAGTGGTGCCACGGCACGCCGCCACAATCTCCATCAAATTCGCCAACCCAGCCTGATTGGTCGGGTCATACGCCACGTTCCCCACGGTGTCCGTCACCGCTCGCTTCATTTTTTTGGCAATCTCGTCGGGCGTATCCTGCAACAGCACGGTGCCCGCCCCAGGGCGCGACTTGCTCATTTTCCGGTTCGGCTCCTGCAAGTCCATCACCCGCGCGCCCGCCACAGGCTTCACGGCCTTGGGCACCACAAACGTGTCTTTGCCAAACAGGTTGTTCATCCGCGTGGCAATGTCACGACACAACTCCACATGCTGAATCTGGTCATCCCCCACGGGAACTTCCGTAGCATCATACAGCAAAATATCCGCCGCCATCAGGCAGGGGTACGAGTACAAACCAGCCCCTACCGCCTCGTTGTCGCCTTTGCCCTTGTCTTTAAACTGCGTCATGCGGTTCAACTCACCCATTTGGGTAAAGGTGGTCAAAATCCAACCTAACTGGGCATGCTCGGGCACCTGGCTTTGAATGAACAACGTGCACAGCTTCGGGTCTAACCCGCTGGCCATGTACCATGCCGCCCCAGCCAACGTGTTGGCCTGAAACTCCTTAGGGTCTTGCCGCACGGTAATGGCATGGTGGTCGGCTACCATCATGAACACGCGGTGGGTTTGGCCTTTCAAAAAACGACTGAACGGCAAATACGCCCCAATGTAGTTTCCCAGCGTCGGCTGCCCGCTGCTGGTAATACCCGATAAAATGGTGGGAACAGGCTTCGGTGCTTGTGTAAGGGTCATACCCCCTTATACCGCGGGTTGGGCGGTTGGGGAAGGGGTAGCGGGGGTTTTAGCCTTAGGTTTAACAGGTGCCACAAAACACGAAACTTTATCGCGGAACCGCATGCATTTGTTAATCTCTGGCGCGAGTTTTACTTTCACCACTTCACCTTGAGCATTTTCTGGCTTTTTCATATGGCAATGGATCATCACATCCTCACCGGCCAAATCCGTCCATTCGTTGTAAAGATCAATGCCTGTTCGCCCGTTATCCCATGTGGGTATTAAAAAGGCTGGTGGGTCGTACTTACCTGCCTTGGCTTCAACATCCACATACTCCACAACATCGGGGCATTCAGCCACAGGCGTTTTTCCTTCAGCCGCACTGGGCAATACATTCCATATACCTATCAAACTCAAAATAGCAGTTATCAACATCATGCGTTTCATTCTATCATGCTTTCCCTGGTGATTTTATCACATAATAACTTTTTGCATTGTTCACCACACCAGCACCATCAGCACGGATTGTGCGTATCTGGGCCGCTTTACCCGCATACTGGTCCATCACTACCAAATCTCCATTGGCTTTTTTCTCAACAACCACGGCCACGTGAGAAGTATCATTACCCGCTTGACTACAATATTTTGTACCACCACCACATTCAAATGTCCCAATAAAAGTTCCTGGTTTTAGGTCACTATTTATAGCTTGCTCACCCTTAACCCATGTTTGAGAATTCCCCACGCTCGGATCAATTTTCTGGAGCAGCGCCACACATTGCCCCGTACCTACTACTTGACCCAAATACTGCATAGCCTTGTTCACATCAGCTACCGTTGTTTGTGTTCCATCAGGATTCGTAATGGTAATCGTACCATCGGTATTTTTGTTTACGCCATATCCATTCGCAGAAGCTTGTTGTTGAAGATACGATAAATCCACAGGTATGCTCGCATCGCAACTATCCCTAAACTCTCCAAACGAATTCAACACAACCCCTGCATCCGTCGGGCTGGTGGCAATGTTGTTGGTTGTCAACACACTCTGAATGCCGCTCAACGTACTTCCCACCAACGGAGGAAGCATGGTTAACGCCGCTCCACCGGCAATCAGGGCAATCCCCCAGCCAAAACTCCCCTGGATAATCGTCCACAACCCATACAATGCCAACCCA
>JBAQUT010000072.1:0-18317 GCA_049297695.1 Alphaproteobacteria bacterium
GGGTGGGTTGGGGGTTTGGGGAATTCATGGCGTTGGGCCTTTTTTGTTGCTATAATGATGCCATGAGTTGGCAGCGCGGGCAAGGGTTGAATGGGGGCAATAGCCCCTTGTTGCAGATGCAAGGCATGGCGGCGGTGGGGCACATGAAGCCCTTTGTGGAAGCTGCGTTGGCGGCGATGCCCGATGGGGTGGACTGGGGGGTGTTTCAGGCGGGGGTGCAGAAGTTTTTAGGTCAGAGGTCAGAGGTCAAAGGTCAAACCCAGTATTGTGAAGTTGGGCGTGTGGGGCGGGTAGCGTTGCTGGATGCGGGAGGAAACGGGCCTGTGGTGGTGGTGGTGCCCAGCATGGTGAACCGCGGGTACGTGTTGGACTTGTGCGAGGGGTACAGCCTTGTGGCGGCGTTGCGGGAGAGGGGGTTTCGCATGATGGTGGTGGATTGGGGCGTGCCGGAGGTTGGAAAGGTGTTGGGTGTGGAGGAGGTGGTGGCGGGGCACTTGCTTCCGCTGTTGCAGAACGCGGTGGAGTTGAACGAGGGGCCTGTGAATGTGTTTGGGTATTGCATGGGTGGGGTGTTGAGTGTGGCGGCGGCCAGCATGGTGGGGGCGGGAGTTGTTGGTAAGTTGGCGTTGGGGGCGGTACCATGGGATTTTAGTGTGACGGCCAGTGCGGGGCACATGGGTGCGGCGCGGGCGGCGTTGGAGCAGATGGCAGTGGAAGGGCAGGTGATACCCCCCGAGGTGTTGAACACGTACTTTTGGGCGTTGGACCCATGGAGCGGGGTGCAGCGCTTGATGGCGTACGGGCGGGAAACCGACCCTGCGCGGTTGGTGCACATGACGGCGTTGGAGACGTGGCTTCATGACGGTTTGCCGCTGGACGGGCCTGTGGCCAAAGAGATGTTGGTGGCGTGGTACGCGGATAACAAACCCCTGCGGGGAGAGTGGGCGGTGCAAGGACATAGGGTGAACCCCCGCACGTTGGCCATGCCCGTGTGGGTGGCGGTAACCCAGCATGACAAGCTGGTGCCAGCGGCCAGCAGCATGCCGTTGGTGGCCCAACTGCCCAACCCCACCGTGGTGCAGGTGAACACGGGCCATGTGGGGTTGGTGTGCGGGCGGAAGGCACCCACGCTGGTGTACGGGCCTTTGGCGGCGTGGTTGCACCAGGGGTAGGCCCTTTCAAACATAAGATACCTTGCGGAATTGGAGAGTTGTGGCACCGTGGGGTATGGATAACAACCTTGTGATTGCAGCTTTAACCTTTGCATATGGGTGTACGGGGTTTATTTCGATTGCGGGGTACATGCCTCAGTTTAAGGCGTTTTTACAAAACCCCCGCGTGTGCAATGATTCGCCTTTGGCCATGTGGGCCATGTGGACGTTGCAAGGGGTAATTATTTTAACCTATGCGGTGTTTGTGAACGGCGACAAAATGGTGATTTTGAGCGGGCTGTTGAGCACCGTGGTGAACTGCGGTGGGTTGCTGTTGGTGTTGTGGGGGCGGCGGAAGGCGGTGGGAATGCACACGCGGGCGGACGACCGTGGGGATCGTCGGTGAGCGGTTTTTACACGAACTTTAGGTATATATTCATGAGTGAGTATGTGCCTCTTAACCCTGGATGCCCGCCTGCGCGGGCATGACGCCTTACGGCGTGAGGGGGCTTCGCCCCCTTAACCACTATACTTAATATACAACCTTGATTTATACAGCTACTTTGTAAGGCGTTTTGGCAAACATGAAGCTGGGTTGGCCGAACAAGTAGCCTTGCACGCCATCGGGGTTGTACAGCTTGATGGCTTTGTAATCGCCAGGGGTTTCTACCCGTTCAAAGACGATTTTGAGGCCGGCTTTGTGGGCTTCGGCACAGGCGGCGGCCACGTTGGCCAGCTCGGCGTTGGTGTACTTCAGGCTGATGTTCACGGCATCGATTTTGAGATAATCAAACCCCAAATCGGCGGCTAATTCGACTGCGCGGACGCCACCTTGCTGGTAGTCTACGCACAGGCAGGTTCCTTTGCTTTTAAGGCCAATGAGGCTTTTGAGCGCGGCGATATCCCGGCTGATATCGCCTACCTTCAGTTCAAACATCAGGTCGTTCAGGTGGCCTTTCCATTCGCTGGCTTCTAACCGGCCCATGTAGGTGTCGTCTAGCAAGCTATGGCGGGAAATGTTGACGCTGACAGGCGTGGGAGGTTTTGCGGTGTGGAGGTGGAGTTGGGTTTCCAAACAGTCCAGCATTAGCAAATCTAGCTGGGGCATGAGATGGTTGGCGAGGGCGGTGGGGATGAAGGCGCGGGGGAGGACTTCCAGCCCGCGTTTATCCATAAGCCGCAGCAAAGCCTCGTGCATGATGGGCAGGTGGGTGGCCACGGCGTAGATGGGGTGCAGGCACACCATGCCCTGCCGTTCCTTCACAATAGTTTGAAGTTCGGACAGGGTGAGAAGGGGATGGGCCATGGTGATTCTGACGACGTTATGCGGCGGCCTTTGCGTTGAGGGCGTTGAGAGCGCTGCCAGCTTTGAACCACCCAATCTGCTCGGCGTTCATGGTGTGGTTGCACACGATATCCACCGTGCTGCCATCGGTGTGGGTGATGGTGACGTTGACAGGTTTGCCTGTGGTGAGTTTGCCCAAATCGCGCACCGTGATGGTATCCGTGGCCTCAATCAGGTCGTAATCCGCCGCGTTGGCAAAGGTGAGGGGCAGGATGCCTTGCTTTTTCAGATTGGATTGGTGGATGCGCGCAAAACTGCGGGTAATCACCACTTTGCAGCCTAGGTAGCGGGGGCACATGGCGGCGTGCTCGCGGCTGCTGCCTTCGCCCACGTTTTGGTCGCCCACAAACACCCAGCCCATGCCTTTGGCTTTGTACTGGCGGGCCACGGTGTGGGGTTCGGCCTTGCTGCCATCCAGCTGGCTGGTGGCTTTGCCGGTTTCGCCTGTCCAGGCGTTCACCACGCCCAGGTACATGTTGCCGGAGATGTTATCCACGTGGCCACGGTACTTTAACCATGGGCCTGCGGGGCTGATATGGTCGGTGGTGCATTTGCCTTTGGCTTTCAGCAGCACGGGGAGGGCGGTGTAATCCTTCCCATCCCAACGGTCAAAAGGCTTCAAAATTTGCAAGCGGTCGGAGGTGGGGTCTACCACCACATCCGGCTGTTTGCCGCCTTTGGGGCCTGCGTAGCCCACATCGTCGGGGATGAAGCCTTTGCTCGGCACTTCGTCCACCGCGTGGCTGGGGGCTTTCAGGGTAAACTCCTTCCCGTCGGCGCCCGCAATGGGGGTGGCGAAGGGGTCCACATCCAACCGCCCAAACACGGCGTAGGCCAGTACCGTTTCGGGGCTGGCGATAAAGCTGCACGTGCTGGCGTACCCGTCGTTCCGTTTGGGGAAGTTGCGGTTGTAGCTGGAGATGATGCTGTTGACCGTGCCTTCTTTCACGTCGTCGCGCTTCCATTGGCCAATGCAGGGGCCGCAGGCGTTGGCCAGCACGGTGGCGCCCAACTGTTCCAGCTTGGCCAGTTGGCCATCGCGCTTGATGGTGGCGAACACTTGCTCGCTACCTGGGGTAATCATCAACGGGCATTTCAGCTTCACGCCGTGGGCCAGCAGTTGGTCGGCGATGACCGAAATACGCCCCATATCTTCGTAACTGCTGTTGGTGCAACTGCCGATGAGGGCAAAGGTGAGGTTGGCGGGGGCGGGTTGGCCTTTGTTCAGCTCCACCACGCGCTTGCTGGTAAGGTGGGCGGCCATCTCGCTGGTTTTCGCCAAGGCATCCGGGCTGTGGGGACCTACCACGCTGGGAGCGAGGTCGTTCAAAATGATTTCCACCACGAGGTCGTAATACTTCTCGGGGTTGGCGGCGGTTTCGGGGTCGGCTACCAAATGCTGTTTGTTGGCGTGGATGACAGCCAGCAAATCTTCCCGCGCTGTTACTTTCAGGTAGGTGTCCATCCGCTCATCGTAGGGAAACACGCTGGTGGTGGCCCCAAGCTCGGCCCCCATGTTGCAGATGGTGGCTTTGCCGGTGGCACTAATGCTTTGGCAACCTTCGCCAAAATATTCAATCACCCGGTTGGTGCCGCCTTCGCACGTGAGAATACCCAGCAGTTTTTGAATCACATCTTTCGGGGCGGCCCAGCCTTGCAGCTTGCCCGTCAGCTTCACTCCCACAATGTAGGGGTGCAGCACTTCCCAAGGGAGGCCCACCATCACGTCCACGGCATCCGCACCGCCCACACCGCAGGCAAAGCTGCCCAAGCCGCCCGCGTTGGGGGTGTGGCTGTCGGTGCCCAGCATCATCAGGCCGGGGAAGGCATATTGCTCCAAGGCAACTTGGTGAATGATGCCGCTGCCGGGTTTCCAAAAGCCGAAGCCATAGCGTTGGCTGGCATCGGAAAGGAATTTGTAAACTTCTTTGTTTTCATCGTTGGCCACCGCAAGGTCGGTCTTGCTGCCGCTGTGGGCGCGGATGAGGTGGTCGCAATGGACGGTGACGGGCACGGAGGCTTCGTCTTTTTGAGCCTGCATAAACTGCAAAATGGCCATTTGGGCGGTGGCGTCTTGCAAAATCACGCGGTCGGGGCGGAACTCGGTGTAGGCTTCGCCACGGGTCAGGTCGGCGTTGTGGGCATCGTGCAGGTGGCCGTACAGAATTTTTTCCGCCAGCGTGAGGGGTTTGTTGTTCAAACGCTTGCGCACAACGGCCAGATTGGCGGCGGTGGTGGCGTAAACGCATTGCAGCAGGGCGGGGGTGGAGACGATGTCCATGGAACGAATCTTTCTGTTGATAAGCGCCCCATCGTAAAGCTTGGAGGGTGGGGGCGGCGAGGGAAAACACCGTTGAAAGTGGCTTTTGAGTGACGGGGCGTGGCTTTTTTGCGGAGTGTGGTTGGTGTGGTGTATAAGTTTCGGAGGGGTGCCTACTTTGTAGCCAAGGCGGTGGCGTTTTTGCAGAGAACCGCTACATTATGCCCAAAAGGTGCCACCAAGCCCATGCTTTGCCGTACAACCCGCCCACCCGTCGCCAAGCCTTGGTGGCTGTGGCGTGGGGTGGTGGCGGCGCTGGTGGTGGCGGGGCAGGTTCAGGCGGCGGATTGGGGCACGTTCACCCTCATATCAAGCACCCTTGGCAACACTGCGGGCCGGTTGTGCATGGGTGCCACGGCAGGCTTACGGGTGGGGGATATCGGCTGCCCGACCTACGCGCCGAGCCTGACCATGGCGGGGGATGTGAGCATCACCGGCAATGTTTCTGCCGTACAGTTCATCGGCGATGGCAGTGGGCTGACAGGGCTTGGTGTTGGCGACCGCATTACGAGTAGCAGCCTCAGCGTTGTTGCCAACCAAACCACCAACTACGTGAGCCTGACCACAGCCGGTAGCACGTGGGGTTACTTCAATGACGCGCTGAGCTACTTGCCCACGCTGTGGGCTACGCGCGTAAGCGCCACCAACATATCGGGCACCACCGCGCACTTTAGCGGGAATGTGGGCATTGGGACGGAAACCCCTGCTGCACCACTTGAAATTGCTATCAACGGGCAAAAGATCCGCATCGGATATAGTGCTCCCGCATTTGGCATGGATATAAAGGCCGCTTCCATCGGCGGTTGGGCACGGAGTTATGGGTTTCAAAATCAAGCCGACCAGCTTTTGGGCGGGTTTGGGGGTTTTGGAACAGCGGATGCCATGGAGTATCTATGGATGGGTTCGAGTTATGCGTCGCCCGGGATTGTCATAAAATCCACTACAGGCAACGTCGGTATTTCCAACACCAACCCCGTCGCCAAACTGGACGTAACGGGCGATGTGAGTGTTTCTGGTGTGGTGCAGGTGGGGCAGAGCACGCTGACGTGTTCCAGCGCGATTTCGGGGAGCATCCGGTACAGCATTCCCAGCAACACGCTTCAGGTGTGCAACAGCGTGGGTTGGGTGAGTTTGGTGAGTGGAAGCGCAACCGCCCCCACGGTTGATGGTGCGGGCAGTGCCAACCATGTGGCCTACTGGAGCGATGCGGACACGCTGAGTTACGATAACGCCCAATACTCATGGGATGCCACCAACAACCGTTTGGGGATTGGGACGGCTTACCCCTCCAGTACGGTGGATATTTACGGTGCGGCCCCGCGCTTCCGGATGAAAGACGACAACGATTCCACCAGCTACTTTGAAATCCATCAGGCGGCTGAAACACAAACGGTGATCCGCAACAGCACGACCAGCGGAAACTCCATGATTGATATAAGCCCGTTGCCTCAGGATGGCACATCGACCGCCTATGTACGTCTCTTCCGTGAGACGAGCACCACCAGCGTCGGCAAAGGCCTGCAACTCTTCCGTGGAAATGGCACAGCAACGGCTGATACCGTGCTGTTTGCAGGTGCGACGGGCAAAAGCTACATCGGCGGCAACGGCGGTAGCTTGGGTGTGGGTACGTCGTCGGTGGGTGCCAACCTGCAAGTGAGCGGTAGTTTTGTGGTGAGCAGCACAGGACAAACGACCACACCCACGATGTATGCGAATACAAGTGGAAATGTGGGGATTGGGACGACGACACCAGCCGTATCGCTCACCGTTGCGGCAGGCGAAGTGCAGGTAGGCACTAGCGGGGCTTCGTGTGTTACCGCCACCAACGGCGGGGCCATCCGCTATACGGGCGGCACGCTGTACTACTGCAACGGCAGCGATGCATGGAGCGCGTTGAGTGCGGGAGGGCTTTCGGGCAGCGGCACCACCAACTACGTGGCCAAGTGGGCTAGCGCCAGCGCGTTGGGCACGGGCATTTTGTACGATACCGGCGCCAACGTGGGGATTAGCACCACGAGCCCGAACAAAACGGGCACATCGAATGCCTTGACGGTGAATGGATCGGCCACCAGCGCCGTAGAAATTGCGGTTGATGAAACGCTGAAAGCTTACATGGCTGGCGGTGCGGGGTACGGCATGCTGACATCGTACGGCGCCATTCCTTTGTATCTCGGCTCGGACAATGCGGTGCGGATGACCATCGCTTCGTCGGGCAATGTGGGCATTGGCACCACGGCACCCAGCAACACTCTGACCGTTTCCAGCAGCACGAACATCAACGGCGCGGGCAACTTTGCGGACCGGAGTGCTCCTTTCATGGTTTACGACCATCTCAACGATACGGGCATCGCTATTGATGGGAACCAGATTGAACAGATGAATTCGACCAGCAAATTGTACCTGAACTACAATTCGGCCGCCGATATTTTGTTGGCCTACGGGGGTGGTAAAGTGGGTATCGGGATGGTGGCCCCCACCACTACATTACAAGTGAGTGGCAGCTTTACGGTGAGCACCAGCGCGCAAGTTACGACGCCGACGCTGTATGCGAATACGAGTGGGTATGTGGGGATTGGGACGAGTGCGCCGACGAAAGAAGGTTTGACGATTTCTGGTACCAGCACGCCGGGGTTGCGTGTTCAGGCGAGTAACGCGTGGGATTTCTTTACTTCTGCAGTGGGTGGTCGGCTTGGAATTTATGATGCCACGAATTCAAGAGAACTGATGACATTCAGGACATCTGGCAAAGTTGGTGTGTCAAACACGTCGCCAGTTGCGCAATTTGATGTAACCGGCACCATTAGCGCCAGCGACATTGTGCAGGTTGGGAGCACCACCACGATTGCGTGTGCGAGCAGCGTGTACGGGAGCATCCGCTACACCAACGTGAGCGACACCTTGCAGATTTGCACGAGCGGCGGGTGGAAGAGCCTTACCAGCAGCAGCGTGCCCAGCACCCTGCTGAGCGGCAGCGGGACCACCAACTATGTGGCCAAGTGGACGGGCACGAGTGCGTTGGGCACGGGGTTGATTTACGACACGGGCACGTATGTGGGGATTGGTACCACGATACCAGGTGCGGCTCTGGAAATATCTGGCACGGCAACCTCGGAACAACTGCGGTTGCGGGCAGCGTCGTTGGGCGGTATCGGGCTTAGCATGTACGACGGCGGCGGCAGCGCCAATGCCCGTGGTTGGGGTATTGTGACGAATGCCGTGGCGTGGGGTGATTTCCATATTAAGGAATCGGCTGCGCAAGCTGGTAACCCGCTCACGGGTAACTCTCGCCTTACCATTTTGAGCGGCGGGTATGTGGGGATTGGAAATTCGTCACCCGGGGCGTTGTTGAACGTGGGTGCCTATACCGACTCGACGCAGTTGTATTCGGATTACCCCGCTTTGTTTGTGAGCAAAGCCATGCAATCAACGGTTCCGATGGCGGAATTCAAGTTCGTGTCTGGAAACACAGGATGTGCCGGGTGCCAAAACCTTGGTGTGAAAATACAAACAGTCGATGCAGGTGGATCTGGCAAAACCAACATCGGGCTTCAGGTTGATGCCAGCGGTGGAGCCTATAATTATGCGGCGCTTTTCCCCACCGGCTATGTGGGTGTTGGGACGAGCAGCCCTGCGGCGGCCCTTCATGTTTCCAGTTCGAGCGCTACCCAAACAGCTGCCGTTTTTGCTGGGGGCGGATCGGGCTTGGGGCTTAACGTTCAAGCCGGTCAAATTCAGATTGGTTCTGCTGCTGGAGCATTGGCCCGCTTGAGTTACGACTATAACCAGGGCGATGTTTATTTGGACAACTCGTACAACAATGCAGCGGGCGATATTATGTTCCGTACCCGTACCGCTGGCACGGTGGTGAGTGCTGTGACGATTACAGGTGGCGGCAACGTGGGGGTGGGGACCACCAGCCCAGGTGCCAAGCTTGAAATCAATGAAGGTAGCTTGCTTTTGAAGGGGGTTTATGACGGCACAACACGTTTGGTATTTAACCCCACCACCGGGGGTGGAGAACAGTGGGAATGGTACCCGACGACAACTGGTATAATGCTCTATAACCGAACGGATAGCGCGTCACGGATGAATATCTTAAACGATGGAAATATGGGGATTGGAGCGGCGAACCCATTAAGTAAATTGGTGGTACTTGGCACCGATACGAGCGGTTACACATTCTCGTCGAGCCCTGTTAGCGCGTTTGCTAGCGCCAACCCTGAAGTAGCAATCATGGATACGGGAAACGGTGCGGGCCGTACCGCTACGTTGCGTCTCGGAACAAACCATACAACTTACTACACGAGTGGGGCATATCTCAGGGCAACACAAGGGGCTGGAGTTAATAGCTATGATTTGCAAATGGGAACATCGAGCAGCGGCGCAGCTACGACCAAAATGACGGTTCAGTCAGATGGCAACGTGGGGATGGGCCAGACTACGCCCGTGGCAAAACTCGAAATAAACCAAGCAAAAGGCGCCGCCACAGCGGGGGCAGGTAATGCCCAAACGGCAACGACGATGTTGGCCTTGGGTGATAGGTCATCAACAAACGGTATGCTCACGTTTGGCGTCGATGATGCCAACGGTGGCTGGCTTCAGTCACGGCATGCCACTGTTACAGGTTATTACCCGATTCAATTAAACCCGTTGGGCGGAAATGTGGGGATTGGCACCAATGACCCCAAACAAAAGCTGTACGTTGCCGGCGTAACCCAATTTGCCAATGGCAATGTGGATAGCTCTGAAGGCGTACAGATGTATTTCAGCGATGATGCCTACAACACCACCTATATGCATAAAATTTCCACCGCCCATAGTTCGAACAATGACCAAGGATGGATGAAGTTCTCTGTCGCAAGCGGGGCCAGCACTTACAATGATGTGATGACACTGATGCAAAATGGCAAGGTGGGGATTGGGACGACGACGCCAGGTTCATTGCTTCATGTTAAAGGTACTGGCTATGAAATGTTGCGACTTGAAGGGAATGGATCGGGGTATGCAGGGTTTAGCATTTACAATGGCGCGACCACCAAATGGCATATGTATAACAATGAAGGCGCTAACACCTTTTATGTTGCGGATGCGGATTTCACAAACGGCGTGTATATGGACCAAAATGCCTCGGGTTTTTCAGGTTTTTCAGATCGCCGCATGAAAACCAACATCAAACCGTATTCAATCCTCGACAAGATTGGTGATTTCCAGAGTGTGGCCTTTGATTGGAAAAAATCTGGGACGCATGACGTGGGTGTCATTGCTCAAGACCTTTACAAGGTTTTCCCTGAGCTGGTGGATAAGGGCGACGATGACCCGACGCGCGTGATCAATAGAATTGACGAGCCAGGTGTTTGGGCTGTGCGCTATGACTTGCTTGGAGCCTTTGCAATGCAAGGTGTGAAGGAACTGAAAGCTGCCAACGATGCCTTGGTGAGCCGCACAACGGCGTTGGAAGCCCAACTGAAAGCCGCGAACGATAACGATGCGACGCAGGATGCTGCGATTGAAGAACTGCGGCGCGAATTACGGGCCATGGCGGGGCGGTAGGGGGGCTTTTGACTATGTGTGCCTTCGGCTTTTGGGAGTAAGTGCCTTTGGCACAAAACTGGTGGAGCTAAGCGGATTGAGAATGATTTTGATGTGCTTCGCGTTTTGAATTCTCGCCCTGCGGGTCGAACCTGCTGCGCAAGGTTGAACTTTTATTATCCACCAGTTTTGATAAAAAATCCCCCTGCGGGGGCTTCATTATCAAAACTGGTGGAGCTAAGCGGATTCGAACCGCTGACCTCTTGCATGCCATGCAAGCGCTCTACCAACTGAGCTATAACCCCACATCTGAGATGCAGACACAGGGCTTTTACGGGCTAGGGGGTGGTGGTGTCAAGGGGGTTGGGGTACAGTTTTACGTATGGAACCTTTTTTAGAAGCTTTGGACTGGTATTTGGCCCCGTGGCGGAAGATTGGCCGCGGGACGTTTAACGTGGTGGTGGGCGTGGCCAGCCTGATAACCCCTTTGCTGGGCTTGATGGGTTTTGTGGGAAGTGTCGGGAGCGTTTTAGGGCCCTTTGGAAGCCTGTTGGACGGTGGGAAGAGTTTGGAGGCGGCCATGAACGGCACGCCCCCGCCCGATGTGCAGGCGTTGGAGCAGGCTTTGCACCATGTGCAGACTGCGGGTGAGGGGTTTTCGGCGGCAGCGGGGCCTGCGGCGGCGGGCATCAACTGGGCGGGTGGGTTGGATATTCTGATTTGGGTAGCGTTGATACCCTTGGTGTTGATGCGGTTGCGGGATATGGGCAAGCGTGGCAACGCCTTGTACGCCCTTGCCGGAGCGGTTTATGCGGGGATGGTGATGGGTAGCGTAAGTACATTGGTGGGGCGCGATGTGTTCGGGTGGTGGGGCACGGCGGCTAGTGTGGTAAGTTTTGGTGTGTTGGCGTGGTTGTGTGTGGCGCCAAGCCGTGCAACGGGGGTGACAACTGGCCCTGTATCGAAGAAGGTGAACCTTGATGAGCAAGACCCGTACCCTCCCTTCCGGCCTTAAATGCACCGTGGATGATACCGCCGATGTGGTGCGCAACCCCTTGGCGGGAGTGGGTGTGGCGGTGGATGGGGTGTACGCCAGCGGCAAAGGCACGTTGGCCATAACCTTGGCGCGGTTGTACCGCTTGAAGTTTTTGGATACGGGCACGTTGTATCGGGCTGTGGCGTACAAGATTTTGAAGGAGAAGAACAATCCTTCCGACCGCGCCACCGCCGCCAAGGCGGCGCGGGAGTTAAAGTTTGATTTTAAGCACAAAGGCAACAACGTGTTTGGGGTGTGGGTGGATGGGGAGGATGTGACGGACAAGATACGTCTGCCCGACGTGGCGACCAACGCCAGCGTGGTGGCGATTCAGCCGGATGTACGGGCGGCGTTGTTGGAGTTCCAAAAGCAATTTGGCCAGCATTGGCAGCCGCTGGTGGGCGTGATTATGGACGGGCGGGATATTGGGGCGCGGATTATGCCCCAAGCCCAAGTGAAGTTGTTTTTGGCGGGAGATGTGGAGGTGCGGGCCCGCCGCCGCTGGCTGGAATACGCCGCCCGCGGCGCTGAGAAACCCTTGGATGCCGTGGTGGCCGAGTTGCTGGCGCGGGACGGGCGGGACGAGGTGAACACCATCCAATGCCCGGATGCGGCCGTGATTGACACTACCTATTTGGATGCGGCCGGTGTGCTGAAAGCGGCGGAAGATGTTATTTTAGCCAAGTTGGGCGGGGTAACGCGCGGGCCTGTGGGAGGTTAAGCCGCTGGCGGGGTTTGTGGGGTTGAACATTGTTGATAAGCAGTTTACGTTGTAGGTAATGATGCCTACTTTTCTTTCCCACGAGATACTTGGTCTTATCACCGTAATTATGACCATTGGCTTGCATATTCCCTACTTTATTAAAACATACCGCGGCACCATTAAACCCCACCCGTTTACATGGATTTTATGGACACTCCTCACATTTATTATTTTTGCGGCACAAGTGAATGGAAATGCAGGCCCAGGGTCTTGGGGTACAGGTGTTACAGCCATTCTGTGCGTAGGCATTACATTTGCCAGCTTTCAATATGGATTTAACAACATTCATAAGGCTGATATTTTTATGTTTATGGCAGGTTTAGGTGCAATTCCTTTATGGCTGTTGACTAACGACGCTACTTTAGCCGTGATGTTAGCTACGGCTATAGATCTTATTGCCTTTGCGCCCACCTACCGTAAATCGTGGCACAATCCACATGAAGAACCAGTCTACCTGTACGCATTGAATGTTCTTCGCCACGGCATTTCACTTGCTGCTCTCGTGGAGTTCAATCTTATTACGGCTACGTTTCCATTTGCCATTATGCTGGCTAATGGCCTTTTAGCAATAATTCTTGTTGTGCGTCGCAAAGAACTTTTAACTTAGTCCGACTATTCCCCGAGCAAATGCTTCAGGGTCAAAAGGGCCGAGGTCTTCAGCCTTTTCGCCCACGCCGATGTAGTGCACGGGTTTGGCGGCGTCGCTGGCGGCAAGGGCCAACAAAAAGCCCGCTTTGGCGCTGCTATCCAGCTTGGTAACCACCAACCCTGTAATGCCTGCCACGGGAGCGAACTCCCGCACTTGGGCGAGGGTGGTTTGGCCTTGGGTTCCATCCAGCACCAACAGCCCGGCGTGGGGAGCGGAGGGGATAAGTTTTTGGATGACGCGGCGGATTTTGGCCAGTTCGTCCATCAAATCTTTCCGGTTGGTCAGGCGGCCCGCGGTATCGATCAGCACCACGTCGGCTTTGGTTTTGAGGGCTTGTTCCACCGCTTGGAAGGCCACGCCTGCGGGGTCGGCGCCTTCTTTCTCCGGCTCCACAACTTCCACGTGGCCGTGCTCGGCGGCGCGTTCCGCCCACACGCCCAGTTGGGCTACGGCGCCAGCGCGGAAGGTATCCGCCGCCGCCACCACAACTTTGTGCCCTTGGCTGGCCCACAAGCCTGCCAGCTTGCCCAAGGTGGTGGTTTTGCCGCTGCCGTTGACGCCCACCATCAGCACCACGTAGGGCTTGTGGGCTTTGATGGAGAGAGGTTGGGCCAGCGGCGCAAGGCGGGATTCCATGAGGCCCGCCAAGGCGGCCTTGAGAACGTTGGCGGTGAGGGGTTGGGGCAGGCCTGCGGCTTGCAAATCGTCTAACAGTTTAGTGGTGGCGGTGATGCCTACATCGGCTTGGAGCAGAACCTCTTCCAGCATGTCGCGGGTTTCGGCATCCAGTTTTGCCTTCAGGCCCACGGCGGCTTTGATGCCTTCGCTGACTTTGCTGGCGGTTTTGCCAAGGCTTTGGGTTACTTTACCGCTGAAGGTTTCGGTAACGGCGGATTTGACGCGGGACCATAAGTTCATACACCCCTTATAGCCAAAAGTGGCAAAACCTGCTAGATGTTTCGGGATGTTTGATTTTTTAGCCACCAAACTGCAAAGCGCCCTGAAAAGCCTGACGGGCAAGGGGATTCTCACCGAAGCCGATGTGGATGCGGCGTTGCGGGAGCTTCGGATTGGCTTGCTGGAAGCCGATGTGGCGCTGCCTGCCATTAAAACGTTGCTGTCCAACGTGCGGGCCAAGGTGGTGGGGCAAAACGTGTTGAAGGGGATTAATCCTGGTCAGCAGGTGGTGAAAAGCGTGTATGACGGATTGGTGGAATTGTTGGGGGAGGGGGGGGCTTTAACGTTCAACGCCGCCCCACCTGTGGTGGTGTTGATGTGTGGCTTGCAAGGCAGCGGGAAAACCACCACCAGCGGAAAGCTGGCCAAATGGCTGGTAGAGCGCGAGAAGAAAAAAGTGTTTGTGGCCAGTTTGGATGTGTACCGCCCTGCCGCCATAGAGCAGTTAGCCACGGTGGCGAGCCGCGTGGGTGTGCCCGCGTTGCAGAGCACCAGTACCGACCCCTTGGAGCGTACGAAACAGGCCTTGAAAGAGGCCAAAAAAACGTTGGCGGATGTTTTGATTTTGGATACCGCGGGCCGTGGGGATGTGGATGAAACCTTGTTGGCCGAGTTTGCGGCGATTTATAAGCTGGCCAAGCCCACCCATACCTTGCTGGTGGCGGATGCCCAGATGGGTCAGGCGGCGGCGGGTGTGGCCCAAGCGTTTATGGCCACGGTGCCACTGACGGGGTTGGTGTTGACCCGTTTGGATGGCGATGCGCGGGGCGGTGCGGTGCTGAGTTTGCGCCACGAAACGGGTGTGCCTGTGGCGTTTGTGGGGATGGGGGAGGGGCTGGATAAGCTGGAGCCATTCCGGGCCGAAGGCGTGGCAGGGAGGATTTTGGGGCAGGGTGACGTGGTGAGCCTTGTGCAGAAGGTTCAAGACGCTGTGAGTGAGGACGAGGCCATGGGGCTGCAAGCCAAGCTGATGAGCGGCGCGGGGTTTGATATGAACGACATTGCCAAGCAAATTGGCATGATGCAGCGCATGGGCGGCATGGGCATGTTGATGGATTTGTTGCCAGGTATGGGGGCCATGAAACAGCAGGTGGATGCCAGCAAGCTGGACCCCAAGGTGTTGACGCGGCAGGTGGCGATTATAAAAAGCATGACGCCTTATGAACGGAAAAACCCCGCCGTGTTGAACGCCAAACGGAAGATCCGCATTGCGGCCGGGGCGGGGATGCAAGTGCAGGATGTAAACAAGCTTTTGAAGATGCACGAGCAGTTGAATGCGGTGGCGAAGATGATGAAAAGCGGGGGTATCAAAGGGTTGATGAATATGATGGGTGGCGGGCGGAAGTAAGGTTATCGGTATTCGGGATATTCAACAGATGAGCGTTCTTCCCATTGGAGTGCGCTGCGTGTGTAACCACCTGTTGTAACTTCAAAAATAGAACCATCATTGTTCAGAGTAAAAACAGGTTTTAACTCATTACATTTACCATTAAAACGATGTTTGTTGATTTTGGCCCTCGTAGTTGTAACCGGCTCGGGGCTAATGAAGGTGGTGTGATGTTGGAAAAGTCGTTTGAAGAGGTTCATACGTCTTTATATAAGGTTCTGTGTATATAAATTCAACCCCCTCTTGCCAGTGAGGGGGATATCTGCCATAAGGCCCCCGTTATGCGGCTGTTTTTTGCAACCCCGTAACACCCACCACAAGGTGGCCCCGCAAGGGGA
Source organism: Alphaproteobacteria bacterium (assembly GCA_049297695.1). Taxonomy (GTDB): domain Bacteria; phylum Pseudomonadota; class Alphaproteobacteria; order UBA2136; family UBA6156; genus JACKLD01. The sequence continues at coordinate 15,476 of JBAQUT010000072.1, forward strand.
AACCGCTCCGCTTGGAGATGAGTGTAACAACTGAAAGAGACTGATATGTCTGTTAAAATCCGCCTGATGCGCCGTGGTCGTAACAAATTGCCCCAATACGACATTGTGGTGACCGACAGCCGCCGTGCCCGCGACAAAAATTTTATTGAAAAAATCGGCTACCACCACCCCTTGGCCCGTGGTGCCGAAACCCCCTTTAGCCTGGACGACGCCCAACTGAACGCCTGGATTGGCAAAGGCGCCCAAGTGACCGACGTGGTGGCCCGCCTGATGGTGAAGCACAGCGTAGGCCCCGAAAAGGTGCGTACCGCCTACCAAGCCCAAAAGCAACGCCGTATTAAGGCCCACGAATACGTGGCCAAGGTGAAGGCTGACAGCGAGGCCAAAAAGGCTGCCAAAGAAGCCAAGGCTGCGGAAGCGCCTGCGGCGTAACTCTTATCCTTTAAGGTGAATCCTGAGCCATGAGTTTTAATTTAGAGGAACTTTACTGGTTGCGCGAAGCAGCGAGAAATGAAGCCCTTAATAAAATTTCTGGTAAATGGAAACGTGGTTTAACTCCTGATGAAATAGATGAGTGAGCGTGGGATGTTGTGTGTGATCATATCAATGATAGCCTCACACCTTCCACATTCTCTCAATTGCAATCGAATGATAAAAAACTGTGGCGTCGTACTGTTCACACGATAACGCGCTTGCTTCGTGAAGATTTGAAGGTGTTCTCGGGTACAAGTCTCTCATCTTAACACTGGCCCTACGGGGCCTTTTGTTTTATAAGGCGGCATGACATCGTGGCAGCGATTTGTGGTTCAGGCGGGTATTCAGACAATCACGGCCTGTGTTTTGGCGTTTGGGCATACGCAAACAGGGCTAACGGCCCTTATGTTAGTGCCGTTGATGGCCGTAACCTACTGGCTGCACGATACCCCCATGCGGTGGTTGATGGGATTGGCTGTTGTGATGGGGTTGTGCGGCGAACTATGTGCCGTATATTGGGGTGTTTGGGCCTATGCAGACTATGATATATGGGGTATCCCCCTCTACATTGGGTTGGCATGGGGGTTGATGGCTGTGTTTTTGGCCAGTTTGTATCAAAGTTTGAAAGATTGGATGACATGATGACTGATAACCTCCCCGCTTTTCGCCTGTTGATGGCCCATGGGCTGAAGGGCGCCATTAAGGCCAAATTTATGCTGGAGCACCCCCAGTTTGTGGTGGGGCACACGTTGCCCACCAGCCGTGAGGGGCTGACGCTGACCGTGGAGCGGATTCAAGACGCCCCTCAAAACCGCCACATTGTGCATGTGAAGGAAAGTGTGCGGCGCGAGGATGCCGAGGCCTTGGGCGGCGTGGTGGTGTATTTGCCGAAGGCGTTGATACCGCCGCCTCCTGTGGGCGAAGTGTACCTGATGGAGCTGGTGGGCAAGCCTGTGGTTCTGCCCGATGGCACCGCCGCCGGCACCGTGGCTGCCGTGCTGGAAAACCCCGCCCACCCTCTGATGGAATTGGAGGGTGGAAAGCTGATACCCGCCCACACCCATTTTGTGGAAGATTTGATGGCCAGCCCCTTGGTGTTGACGGAGATGGGGGAAGCTGTATATCGGATGATGTGAATCGCTTGATTGATGTAAGTTTGAATGGTATTTTGGAATAGTAAAAAGGAGTTTAGATTGATGTTTGGACGTTTTAAAGAACAGCGCAGAGCACATAAACAGGCAGAACTTTCGAGTGCGTTAGAGAAACCTTTCGACCCTCAAAAAGATGCATCTTTTGAAGTTGATTTGCTGGTGAGGGGTATTGCAGATTATTTAAAAGATAAATCTTTGAATCAAGAAGTTAAAATACCAGTTAAAGATGATTACTACGATTTAGCCAGCAGAGAACCAAATTATGCTCGTTTAGCATTGAAATTGAAAACGGCCCGTCATGTCAACGAAGAGAGACAGTTTGGCTTAAAAATAGATGTTAGTTTAGATTTTGAAAGTATCGTGGTGAGCAAAGGTTGATACCTTGAATGTATGTTCAAAAAGAGAGGTATGAATTATGAATTTTGTGGGGTTGATTATGTTGCTTGTAGCAACCACGGCTGTGGCCGAGGGTGTGGAGACCCGTACGGGGGTGGAGTTGGGCCTTGCGGGGGCGAAGTATGGCTACAAAGAGCCCAGTTTGAGCGTGAAGGATGAAGGTTATAACGGCGGCGTGCTGGGCACGGCCACGTGGGCGGTGGGGAATGGCTGGTTTGGCAAGCTGGATGGCCGCAGCGCGGTGGGCAGCGTGGATTATACCGGCAGCGGCACCCACAAGGGGGAAGAGATTTGGTTGAACGACGGCCGAGTGCTTGTGGGGCGAGATAGCGGTGGTAGCACCAGCGTGTGGGCGCCGTATACGGGGATTGGCTACCGCAGCCTTTACAACGATGCGCGGGGGGTTACCAGCACGGGGGCGGTGGGGTACAGGCGGTTGAACACCATGCTGTATGTGCCGATTGGTACGGAATACCGCACCAGCCTGACGGGCGGCGACCGACTGACGGTGGGGGTGGAGACAGATATTGTGGTGAGCAGCGAGCAAAAAAGCTATTTGGCCGATGCGGGGGTTGGCGAGCGGGATATTGTGAACAAACAGCGCGGTGGGGCGGGCCTGCGGGCCCATGTGGGCTATGGCTTTGGCGACAACGAGGTGGGTGTGTTTGGCCAGTATTGGGATATGGCCGACAGCAAACCCACGCGGGGGCTTACGGCCACGTGGATGGAGCCTGCGAACCAGACCACCGAGGTTGGGGTTTACTACAAGCGGCGGTTGGAATTTTAACAAAACCTTCAACAAACCCCTTGCAGGGTGGGGG
>JBAQUT010000073.1:0-3745 GCA_049297695.1 Alphaproteobacteria bacterium
GGGGTGGTGGGGGGGTGCATGGGGGGATGATAGGAGGTTGGAGGTTAGAGGTCAAAGAAATGAAAACTTATATTTTTATGCGATAATATGTGCTTGACAGTTTTTATCTTTCCGCATATCGGTATACATTCAATGAAAGTCTAATCTAAATGAATCACACAAAACTTTTATTAACCATTTTAGCAAATTCCTCAACTATGTACGAAGATGCATGGCAATTAGTTTTGAAATCGAGTGATGCAGAGATAATGGCTAAATATGAATTAGCTCGTCAACATTATCAGATTGCTCCTAGCGATATGGCGACGATTGAACGTTTGCAGCAAGCTGAGTTAGTTGTTATTAACAATGCCCCTAGGCCATTAATTAAAGTCTTGGAAGGAATTTTAGAAATTCAAGCTCAATTTAAGCAATCGCCAACTCTTGGGATTAAATCTAATTCTCAAGATATTTGTACGCCCCCAACCTATCTTACTGCTGGGCAAGACACTACCCGTTAAATTCTTGACACCTATTTATGGGCATGCCACAAACGGGCCATGAAATCGGTTTCCGCAGCTTCCCGTTATGCCCGCGCTACGCTGAAGGTGGCGGCGGAGAGCAAGGTGTATGGCGAGGTGGTGGCGCAAGCCGCCGTGCTGGCCGAAGCCTTGGCCGAAGGCGATATGGCCGCCATGCTGGCCAGCCCCAAACTGGACAAGCGTGACCGTGAGGGTGTGGTGGCGAATGTAGTGAAAGCCTGCAAGTTGAACCCTGTGTTGGGTAACCTGATGACATTGTTAGCGGGCAAAGGCCGTTTGGCGCTGTTGCCGGATGTGCTGCGGGATATAAGCGTGATGGCCGATGTGGCGGGCGGTGTGGCGCGGGTAACGGTGGAAGCCGCCAGCCCCTTGAGCGCCGCCCAGCTGGACAGTTTGAAAGCCGTGGTGAAAGCCGACACCCAGGCCAAAAGCGTTGAGATAGAAACCACCGCCAACCCCGCCCTGATTGGCGGATTTATGGCTTTTTTTGGTGGGAAAGTATGGGATGCCAGCGTGCGCGGCCAGCTTGACCGCATGAAAACCGCGTTGGTGGACGTGACCCAGCAGTTTCATCAGACCCATTAAATTTACAAGGAGAACGCCCCATGGCCACTGCCAACCTGAAAGCCAGCGAAATTACCAAGGTGCTACACCAGCAGCTGAAGGCGTTTGATACCGCCAGCAAAGCCGAAGAAGCCGGCCAAGTGTTGGCCGTGGGCGACGGTGTGGCCCGTGTTTATGGCTTAGATGGCGTTCAGGCGGGGGAGATGGTGATGTTCCCCGGCAATGTGCCCGGCATGGCCTTGAACTTGGAAGACGACCACGTGGGTTGTGTGATTTTTGGCAGCGACACCGCCGTGCAAGAAGGCGATGTGGTGAAGCGCACAGGGAAAATTGTGAGCGTGCCCATTGGGAAAGAACTGTTGGGCCGCGTGGTGGATGCCTTGGGCAACCCCATTGACGGTTTGGGGCCCTTGAAGGCCAAGGCCAGCGCCAAGGTGGACGTGATTGCCCCCGGCATTGTGGCCCGCAAGAGTGTTCATGAGCCCATGCAAACGGGTTTGAAAGCCATTGACGCCTTGGTGCCCATTGGGCGCGGCCAGCGCGAGCTGATTATTGGCGACCGCCAAACGGGGAAAACCGCGGTGGCGATTGACGCGATTATCAACCAAGCCAAAACCCACGAGAAGGGCGGAAGCCCCATGTTTTGCGTGTACGTGGCCATTGGCCAAAAGCGCAGCACCGTGGCCCAAGTGGTGGAACGTTTGAAGCAAACCGGCGCCATGAAGTACACCATTGTGGTGGCGGCCACGGCCAGCGACCCTGCGCCCATGCAGTTTTTGGCGCCCTATGCGGGCTGTGCCATGGCGGAGTACTTCCGCGACAACGGCATGCACGCCTTGATTGTGTATGATGATTTGAGCAAACAAGCCGTGGCCTACCGCCAAATGAGCTTGCTGTTGCGCCGCCCCCCCGGCCGCGAAGCCTACCCCGGCGACGTGTTTTACCTGCACAGCCGTTTGTTGGAGCGGGCCGCGAAACTCTCTGACGAGTTGGGCGGTGGCAGCATGACGGCCTTGCCCATTATTGAAACGCAGGCGGGCGACGTTTCGGCTTACATTCCTACCAACGTGATTAGCATTACGGACGGGCAGATCTTTTTGGAATCCGACCTGTTTTACGCCGGCGTGCGCCCTGCCATCAACGTGGGTTTGAGCGTGAGCCGCGTGGGTGGTAGTGCCCAGATTAAGGCCATGAAAAAGCTGGCCGGTACTATGCGGTTGGACTTGGCCCAATATCGCGAAATGGCGGCCTTCAGCCAGTTTGCCAGCGACTTGGACGCCAGCACCCGCAAGCTGTTAAGCCGCGGCGAACGCCTGACCGAACTGCTGAAGCAAAAGCAATACCAGCCCTTGCGCGTGAGCGAGCAAGTGGTGGGGATTTACGCCGGTACCAAAGGCTATTTGGATGACATTGACCCCAAGCACATCACGCTGTTTGAAGCGCATTTGCTGGAGATTATCCGCAGCAGTTACGGCAAGCTACTGGACGGTATGGAAGAGAAAAAAGAGCTGACCGACGAGCTGGAAGCCATGCTGAAAAAAGCCTTGGACAGCGCCAAAACCAGCTTTAACCCCGCCGATGCCGTGCTGAAAAAAGAAACCAAAACCAAGGCCCCTAAGGCCAAGGAAGATACCACGGATGCTGCGCTGAGCGTGGCGAAGGGGAAAGCCGTAAAGGGGAAGAAGTAGATGGCTTTTGTTGAGTTCAAGCTGATGTGTGAGAACACCCAAGACTATCGGATTTTAGAAGGTGCCTTGAAACGGGATGGTTGGAAACTGGAAGGAAAGGTTGGTGGTTTCCAACCTCAATTTTCAAGTACAGCTTTAACATTAGACCAAGCCCGTGCTACGTTAGCGCAATATGCCGATATGGGTTTTTTGAGCAATATGGAGCCTGTCGGACAGCAGGTCGATATTCATTGATTATAAAAAAAGCCCCCGAACGGGGGCTTTTTTGTAGAGAGTATTAACGGTGCCCGTGGCGGGGTTCGGGGCGGTGGTTGGGGTGTTCATGGTTATTTTCCCAACGGTTGTTGGTCTGGTGGTAGGCATGGCGGGAATGTCCTTTGTGCCAGCCACGGTTGGCATGGCCCCAGTGGCGGACGTGCATGGGGCGCATCACCACGCGTTCGTGAACCACCACGCGGCGGTCGGGGCCGTGGTGGAAAGCGGGGGCAAAGCGCACGGGGGCGCCATCGCTGAAGGCGATGACAAAGCTATCCGCCTTGGCTTGGGCTGGGGCCAGCAGGGCCACAGTGCCGAAGATGGCGATACCGGCCAGTTTGAGGATGGTGTTCATGGTGGTTCTCCTTGTTCCCACAGTTGGTGCGGGTAAGGGGAGTGTGCGTGGGGGGATGGGTGGATTCAACGGGGTGTCTTGCGGGGGGCTTACGGCGGTACGGGTTGGTTGGGTGCTATGGGGGTGGGCTGTCAGGTTGGTTTAAGGATTGAAGAATGTTAGGGTGGGGCATGATTGATTTAACAACCCTTTTGGTGGCGGTGCGGGCGGGGTTGGAAACCTGGGGGTTGGCCACGGTGAATGCCAGCCTGATTGTGGAAATGGCTTTGGTGGCCGCCTGCGTGGTGCTGGTGCGGGCGTGGGTGGGAGCCGTGTGGGTGGTTGTGGTGCCCCAAATGCAAGGGATGGGTTTGGTTCCGATG
>JBAQUT010000074.1:0-7271 GCA_049297695.1 Alphaproteobacteria bacterium
AGCTTACGGTGTGTGGCTAGATGGTGCACGGGGGGTTAGAAAGTAGGCGGGGGATGTTGCGTGAAGGATGGGTGTGGGGTTAGGTTGGTGGGCAAACAACGAAAACACAAGAAAGGGTAGGTACGATGGCAAAAGCAGGCAAACAGGGTGCATGGGTAGATGTGGCTGTAAAGCATTTGGTGACGTTGATGGATATTCCCAGTGCCACCATGCGCGTGGAAGATATGGCCGACCATGTGGTGGCCCATGCCAAAAAATGCGGCTTTAAAGACGTGGCCCGCGATGTGGATGATACGTTGCGGATTACCGTGGCCGGCAAAGATACTAAGCGCGTGGTAGGCTATGGTGCCCACCTGGACCGTATTGGCCTGATGGTGGACGAGCTGTGCGACGACGGCAGCGTGAAGATTAGCAGCATCGGTGGCCTGTACCCCGGCCACGTGATGGAAGGCAACACTGCCAGCATTATGGTGAAAGCCAAAAACGGCAAAGTGACCATGATTGAAGGTGTGATTGCCCACGTGGAGAAACCCATCCATAAAATGCCGACCTTGGATGCGTTTACGAAGCGGGAGCAGAAGTGGGAAAAAATCCGCCTGTTGCCCGACGCCTGCATTGCCGCCACCAAAAAGAACGGCAAGCAGATGCTGAAAGATTTGGGGGTTCGTGTGGGCCAGTTGGTGATGTTGCCCACGCAATTGAAGGTGGATTACAAGGCCCGCACGTTGCGTTCCCGCTGGTTGGACAACATGTTGGGTTGTGCCGTGCTGATGACCTTGATGGACCGTTGGAGCAAGGAAAAAACCAAGCCTGCTTACACCATTGATTTGATTTTCAGTGTGGCGGAAGAGGCGGGTATGGGGGGGACGGCGGTGATTCGGCCTGAAATGACCGACTTTGTAGCCGTGGATACCAGCTGTGGGGAAGACGGGGAAGACATCAGCAATTTCATGATCAAGCAAAAGGCGGGGCGTTTGCCGTATTCCGCCCGTTTGGTGGAAGAGCTGGAAATGGCGGCCCATGCGGTGGGGGCTGGGTTTGAGCCCCGCGTGATGAGCGGCGGCGGCACTGATGCCGAGCAGGCCCGTGGGGCTGGCTTTAAAGGCCGCATTGCCTGTGTGGCCGTGCCGATTTACGGGCTGCACAGCATTGAGCAAGGGACGTTTGCAGCGGTGGAGGGGATGCTTGATACCCTGCATGCCCATGCGTGCGGGCAGATGGCCGATGCGCCGAAGGGGAAGAAGAAGTAGGCGAATGAGGGGGAGTGTGTGAAGGGTTTTAAGTGAGATTGTTGCTTGAAACCCTGGATGCTGCCCGCCTCCTACTTCGCTAAGGCTTCGTAGGACAGGTTACGCGGGCATGACCCTCCTACGCCAAGGCTTCGGAGGGCAGGCTGCCTTACGGCGTAAGGGGGCTGACGCCCCCTTAACCCCCGCATGTGCAGATGCCTATTGGAACGAAAGAGGTGGGGATGGGATTGGTGCGGTTTTATCAGGTGGCGGGGGAAGGGCCGGGGGTGGTGGATGCTGTGCTGCCTACGTTGTTGGAGAAGGCCGTGGCGGCGGGGGAGAAGGTGGTGGTGGTGTGCCCCACGGCCCAGCGGGTGGGGCGGGTGGATGAGCACTTGTGGACGTACAAAGCCGATAGTTTTTTGCCTCACGGGGTTGCGGGGAGCGGGGCGGATGACCTTGTGCCCGTGGTGATTGCGGGGGTGGAGCATGTTGTGGATGGGCGGTTGCCCGTGGCGTTGGCGGGGGCGGAGGGGGTTGTTGAGCAGTGTTTGGGGTGCCCAAAAGTGTTGTATGTGTTTGACAGCAGTGCGGCCAGTGTGGAGCGGAGCCGCGGGCTGTGGAAAGCATTGAAAGGCAAGGCGGAGGTGGAGTATTTGGCGCAGGAGGGGGGGAAGTGGGTGGGAAAATGATGGGTGTAGCCCTGGATGCCCGCCTGCGCGGGCATGACGCCTTCGGTGTGAAGGGGGGCCTGTTGTTTATTATGAAACTGTAGGGTTGAAATGCTGGATTTGTGCCCTATGTTGGGGGTATGAGCACACCAAAACACACGACAGCACTTGGCCGAGGCAATGGTTTTGAGCGTTTGCGCGCGAAGCCGTTTTTGCACTTGAGTTTGGCGGAAATCCGTATGTTGCAAGGGTTGAAAGACACCTTTTATGTGGCGGGGGTGCGTTTGCCTGCTGAACAAGATGAAGGAATGACGCCTGAGGTGTGGAAAGCGGCTGTGCTGTTTTGCCGATCGGTGAAAGAAATGGAACCGTATATGAAGAATGCCCGTAAGGGGACTATGCAGCCTGTGGATCGGCAGGAATTTGATGATCGGGTTGCGACATTCAACGTTATGAGTGAAGGGCCGTTTAAGGAACGGTTGCGGGATGGTATGGAAAACTTGCTGATGGAAATGCCTTTGGCCGTGCTCAGCAAAGACGGGTTGATGCGGATGCAGAGTGAAGATAGGGGAATGTTTCGGGAATATGAATACCGTTTGAATGAACTTGTGAAGGCTGGAGTTTATAAAGAAGAAGATTTAGGGTTGGTTTGAAGTTGCGGGGGTGATGAGGGTGTCGTCGGGGGATTCGGCGGCCTCGGCGGGGAGAACCTCTGGCAGGGTGAGGAAGCCTTGTTGCGCTAGGAACTCGGCGGTGGATTGGGCCCAGCCAGCATCGGACAGTTGCAGGAGTTGGGAGGTTTGGAGCATTTCCGGCAGGGCCAAGAGGCGGGTGGGAGAGGGTTCTGGCGCGTGGGCGATATACCACGTGTTGAGCATGACCGCTGTGAAAATGATTTTGGCCAGCGCCAAGCTACCAGCAGAGAGGCGGCTGCGGATACCGATTTCGCGGATGTCTTTCATCAGCAGGGGGCCTACGAACTTCATGAACACGCTGGTGAGGAGGTAGGCGGCTATGGCGTAATAGGCGAGGTTGAGGGTTAGGAAGGCCGCTTGGGTGGATTCGGTTTCAGGCATCGTGCCTGTGGACGGGTGGGTTTGGTTGAGGAAGATGACGCCTGCGACCATGGCGCCTGCAAACAGGGTGGTGTGCAGAAGCTCTTTGTTAAGCCCGCGAAAGCAGGCGGACACCACCATGAGGGCGGTGAGGGCGAGGAGGGCGATGTCGAAGTTGGTCATGGACGTATACTAGGGGATTGGACAGTTGGATTCCAGCTTTTGCGGGAATGACGCGGAGGAGATGTGGTTTTTGTGTGAACGGGTCACATATAGTGAGTTGGGAGATTGCCGCGCTTCGCTCGCAATGACGCCTGCGGCGTTAGATGGCCACGTGATGCTCGCCATGACGACAACTTTTACAGGGCGCGGCCGAGCATGTATTTCAGGTCGTCATCCTGGAAGCGGAAGCCGAGACCGAGGATGGGACTGCCGTATTCTTGGTTGAGCATGTTATCGTAACCTGCGACGGCATAAAGCATTTTTTGCCACAAGTTAACCTTGGCTTTGGCGTCGATGTGGGGGACATCGCTGCCGGGGGTGTTGCCACCGCCAAAGTCGTACGCATCGGCCGAGAGGGCGATGCTATCCACATAATCCCAGCCTGTGGGGATGGTGTAATCGACGCCCACGCCGCCGGTGCTGTTTTTGAGACCGAGGCGGAGCGAGAGATCTTCGCCAAACAGGGCATCTTGGAACACGTGGCCGAATTGGGCGGTGAGTTTGGTGCGGGCGCCAAAATCGTCGCCAAAGTAGGGGTTGGAGGCATCGGAGAAGGCGCGTTGTTTGGAGGCGAAGCCATCCGACGAGGCACCGATGACGTAGAATCGGGTGGGGCGGGGTTGCAAGGTAACGGTAGCTTCGCCTTTGCCGATGCCGCGCTCGTTCATGAGGGAATAGCCGTGGAAATCGACCTCGGTACGGAATTGTTCCACCCGTTCGCCCACGCTGGCCAGCGTATCCAGCGCGTTGTCGATTTTATCCGCCGTTTGGGGATCGTTGATGAGTTTGCCGATAGTACCTTCGCCCGAATTCACTTTGGCCATGACGCCACGGAGGTCTTTCATGGCGGCGTTCAAATCATTCAGCGTTTGTTTGGATTGGCCGTTATCTTTGGCGAGCAGGGCGCCCAAAGTGCTATCGCCAGCGTTGAGCCTGTCGGCCAGCGTGTTGAGGGTGTCGGCCAGTTTATCGAACTTGCCCATGGTGCCTTCGCCTTCGCCGCCCACGTTGTTGGCGAAGCTTGCGAGACCATCGATGATTTGTTGGAGTTTTTGGGCGTTTTCAGGATCGCCCAGCACGGTGCGGAGGGTGCCGGTCATGGCTTGGAGATCTTCGCCCACTTTGCCGAAGTTGCCGGCCATATCGCCCGCACCTGCGCCGCCCGAACTGGGGATGCTTGTGGCGGGAGGAGGAAGCAGCAAGGGAGCTGTGTTGGACGTGGTGGAAGCCAGGGTGTTGGCGCCGGGGACGAGGGCGACGTAGCGTTCGCCAATCAGGCCGCTGGTGGTGATTTGGGCGGTGGCATCGGCGGGGACGGGGGCATCTTTTTTAATGGTGTATTTAACCACGGCGGTGCCGTTGGGTTGGAGATCGATGGCGGTCACTTCGCCCACTTGGATACCAGCCATTTTGACGGGAGTGCCCACCGAGATACCTTCGGCATCGGTAAAGGCGCTGGAAAGGGCGCGGGTGGCGGGGGCTGTGAGGCTGGTGGACAGGATGCCCGATTGGCTGCTGACCCAGAGGAGGCCACCTACGGCTGCGGTGACGAGGAGGCCGACTTTGGTTTCGGTGGCGAGGCTCATGAGTGAATTCCTTTTATTGCATTGCTTTTAGCATGGGGGGAACGGGTTGGGTAGGGGGTGTGTAAGGTTGTGTGCAGGTTGGTGTGTTCATACGGTCACCTTGATGGGGCCTTGGGAGGAGCCGGCCACGAACTGGGCGACGTAGGGGTTGGTGCTGGATTTGAACTCTTTCGGCGTACCTTCGGCAATGAACGTGCCTTGGTAGAGGAAGCTCATGGTATCCGCCACCTTGAACGCGCTGTGCATGTCGTGCGTGATGACGAGTGACGTTGCATTTAAATCGTTTTGCAGCTTGATGATGAGGTCGTTGATGACATCGGACGTGATGGGATCGAGCCCCGTGGTGGGTTCGTCGTACAAGATGATTTGGGGGTTGTGGCAGACGGCGCGGGCGAGGGCCACGCGTTTGCGCATACCGCCGGATAGTTCGGCGGGGTTTTGGTTGGCGACATCGGCCTTGAGGCCTACTTGGGCGAGTTTGGACACGGCCCGATCCTTCGCTTCGGACGGTTTCATGCCGTCTTGGAGGAGGATGAAGGCCACGTTTTCCCACACCGACATGCTATCGAACAGGGCGCCGGCTTGGAACAGCATGCCGAATTTGCGCATGAGCTGCATTTGGTCTTTCGGTTTGAGGAGGGTGATGTCTTCGCCGTCCACCAGAATGCTGCCGTCATCCAGCGGGATGAGGCCCAAGAGGCATTTGAGCATGACGGATTTGCCGCTGCCGCTGCCGCCCAAGACGACGTGGGTGGTGCCTTTTTCCACCTTCAGGTTGGCGCCCGTGAGCACGTGCTTGGGGCCGAAGGTTTTGTGGATGTTTTTGAAGTTTAATGTTGTGCTCATTGGGGTTGGGCCGCTTTCACTACGTTACAGCGAGCCAAACTCCTGCCCGCGAGGCGGAATATGGAAGCGCGGGGCGCTGGGTTTGTAACGTGGATACCCGCCTTCGCGGGCATGACGTCTGCGGCGTGTAAGGGGGCAAGCCCCCTTAACCCCCAGCCAGTCGCATAGGGTGTGGATGATTGAAAGGTTTTGGATGTGCTCATGATTAGACGAACCAGCTTGTGATGAAGTAGTCGGCAATGAGGATTGTGACGGCAGCGTAGACGACGGCGGCGGTGGTGGCTTTACCCACACCTTCGGCTCCGCCTTTGGTGTTGAAGCCGTGGTAGGTGCTCATGAGGCCGATGATGAGGCCGAACACCAGGGCTTTGACGAGGCCGATGGTGATATCGTCGGTGGTGATGGCATCCCAAGTATGGGTCATGTACGAGTGCTCGGGCAGTCCCAAGACGTGCACGGCCACGGTGCGGCCGCCGAAGATGCCCACGATGTTGGCCAGGGTGACCAGCAGGGGTAGCATGGTGACGCAGGCCAGCACGCGGGGGATGACCAAGTAGCGTAAAGGATTGACGGCGAGGGTGTGGAGGGCATCGATTTGTTCGGTAACCCGCATGGTGCCCAGTTGGGCGGCCATGGCGGCGCCGACACGACTTGCCAGCATGAGGGCGGCGAGGACGGGGCCGAGCTCGCGCAGCATGGACAGGGTGACGACTTTAGGAACTTGGGAGCCGGCGAGGGCGGGGTTATCGAACCCGTTGTAGCTTTGCAGCGCCAGCACGCCGCCGGTGAAGAAGGCGGTGAGGAGGACGATGGGAAGGCTATCGAACCCCACAAAGACCGCGGCGGGGAGGTATTGTTTGTGCAGGCGGGGGAATTTGAGTGTTTCGGTAACGACCTTGGTGAGGAACACGGTGATGGCGCCGATTTCGTTCAGCGCCGCAAGAGTGGTATGGCCGACGGTGGTAAACGGGTTGGGCAGCACGGTGGGTTCCTTATGGTTTGGGGTAACGTACTTGGATATGGAGGGAGGGTCAATGTAAGGATGCGGAAAGGTGGGGGAATGAATTGATTAAAAAAGAGGCGTGTTGCGGGAAAGTAACTTGGGTGTGGTTTAGATGCCGATGTCGGAGGGTTCCATGGAACCGTGTTCCGTCCAGATGGCGGCGAGTTGGGCGTCGCGTTGGGTGGTGTAGATTTGATTTTGAATATTAAATGGTGAAAGACCTGTATGGGAGAGGCCGAGTCGATCTAAATCCCACGTGCGTTGGATGAAGTGATTAAGTGTTTGTGTTGATGCCAACATAGTTCCGAAAAGTGAAACAGAAAATGCTATTTCGAAACTTTCAGGACTTGTATCAGGTATAAAACGCAATGCGACGATTGGACTTATTAAAGCGATAGGAGCTATAATACCAATAAATTTTTGACACATTTTATAGTCTTGTTGAAGTTTGGTTTGTGCTTTAAGTGCAAACTCTAATTTCTGGAGATCATTTTGGAGTTGGCTTGGAGTTTTCATGGGGTGGAAGTTATTGAAGTTGGGAGTGTATGTCAAGAGTGTATGATGGGGGTTGACAAACTCCCCGCGATGGGGTAGGGTTATGGAACGATGCGGTGAGTTGGAGCGGCCAGGGGCCGTTTTTTTTGTTTTGGTGGGGGGGG
>JBAQUT010000075.1:0-13458 GCA_049297695.1 Alphaproteobacteria bacterium
CACCACCCCCGCCACCACCCGTATCGCCTTTGGTGATCGACCTGGACGGCAATGGAATCCACACCATCGCCGCCGACGACAGCCACGCCAAATTCGATTTCTACAACGATGGTACACCCGATGCGACCGCATGGTTCAGCCCCACCGATGGTATCTTGGTGATGGACGTGAACGGCAACGGCACGGTGGATAACCTCACCGAACTGTTTGGCACCACCGACACCGACAGCAGCGGTTACGCCACCTTGGCCGCCATGGACAGCAACGGCGACGGTCAAGTCAACGCCGACGACGCTGCCTTTGCCGACATCCAAATCTGGGTAGACGCCAACAGCGACGGCGTTAGCCAAGAGGGCGAACTGCACAGCCTGGCCGACTACAACATCGTGAGCCTTGGCACCGTAGGTACCGAAGACCACACCGTGTTGAACGACGACAGCTACATCAGCCACACGGGCACTGCCACACTGGCCGATGGCACAACGCTGACCACCGCCGACGTATGGTACTACACCGCCAACCAAACCGCCGAAAGCGGCACCGTGACCAACCCCGTAGCCGCCAGCGACATCACGCTGGATGCCGTACTGGGCTCCACCACGGGCGACGATGTGGCCATCCTGCCCGCCGCCCCTGCCGCCGAGACAACCGACTATGTTGCCTCAGTGGTAGCTCCTACCGAAGACCTGACCCCAACCGTGGTTCTCCACGTATAAGGTTAGGCCCACAACGGTACAACAAAGCCCCCATGTGGGGGCTTTGTGTTACATGCCTACTTTATTCCACGGTTCCGCTTACCCGCCCCGCATACCCGCTGGCGGATACCAAAATCACCACTTCCCCCGCACCACCCACGGGCAAGTTCCGCCGCACCAACTCATCCATATAGTCTTTGTCCACAGGCGGCTTTAGGCGGTACACCTGTGTTTTCAACCGTGCCACATCGGCCTCCAAACCTGCATTTTCAACCTTTAGCCCGGCTACCTGCTGGTTCAGCATTTTCCACGTATAAATGCCTTTTTCACCGTTTAAAAGCTGAAACGCCGTATAAATCAACACCAATACCGCAAGGGTAGGTATCACCAGTTGCAACAAACGGCGGCGCAAGCTGTTCATCCCAACACTCCCTGCTTCACCACCGCGTCCAACCGCTGCAAAGCCACCAAAAGGTCTGGCATCTCACCCAAAGGCATTTGGGTTTCCTTGTCAGAAAAAGCCTCTTCAGGGTTCGGATGCGTCTCCATAAACAATCCGGCCACCCCCACCGCCACGGCGGCACGGGCCAAGGGGGGTATAAACGTTCTGTCGCCCCCACTGCTATCCCCCCGCACACTGGGCATCATCACGCAATGGCTGGCGTCATGGATGACCGGATACCCGCTCTGCCCCATAATGGGGAAACTCCGCATATCCACCACCAAATTACCGTAACCAAACGTAGTACCCCGCTCGGTCAACATAATGGCTTCGGTGCCGCCTGCCGCCACTTTGGCCGCCGCAGGGTGCATGTCTTGGGGAGCCATAAACTGGCCTTTCTTCACGTTCACCGCCACACCAGGTCGCTTGGCCGCCGCTTCCCCGCAGGCCAACAGCAAGTCTGTCTGGCGGGATAAAAACGCAGGTATCTGTATCACATCAACAATTTCACCAACACTCTTCACCTGATGCACTTCATGCACGTCCGTCAACACCGGCACGCCAAACTGGCTCCGTACCTCCTCCAGCAACCGCAATCCGGCTTCCATCCCCATGCCCCGCGCCCCGCGTACGCTGGTGCGGTTGGCTTTGTCAAAACTTCCTTTATACACCAAACCCATCCCCAGCTTCCCACACATCTCCACCAAAGCTTCTGCCGTGCGCAGGGTAATTTCGCGCCCTTCCAAGGCACAGGTGCCCGCCATCAGTGCCAACGGCGCATCGTTGGCAAACACCACAGGCGCCACCCCTTTGGCTCCCACACTCACCCGCCGCATCACAACCATGGTTTTCTCCTTCGTGCCCCCACCGTACCATACCCCTTGCAAACCCCCAACCCCCTCCCCATATCTTAGGTATGAACCGTCATCTTGGCACCGCTACAGCCCTTGTTGCCGCCCTCGCAAGCTCTGCTTGCAGCAAAGGCGAACAAAGCATGGTTAGCAAACTCATGGATATGAGCATCCTCAAACCCGCCCCCCAAGCCCCAGCACCTGTTATCAAACCTCTTCCTGCTCCCACATTTACCACACAGCAACCAACTCCCAAAGCGGTTCCCACACCTGTTCCTGCCCCGCGCCCAACCCTTAACACGGGCAGCACCACACCTGTCTCCACCCCCACCATTGCCCCACGGCCAACCCCCACACCCCCTACAGCCAAATCCAACATCCCTACTCCCTCCATGCAAGCCCAAAAAGCCTTGCATGCCGAGGTAGAGACCCTTCTTCAAAGCCACAACAACAGCGTTTTGTGGTTTACCTCCGACCTCACCTACCTCCTCCAACACGAAAAGCCATTCCTAACCTTCCTCGATACAACTCCTCCAAACCCAACAACTTTCGCTATGGTAGATGAAAAATACCGCAGTATCTCAACAGCTCGCCTCAAAGTCCGTGAAGCCGATACATCCGGCCGCGGTTCTTAATTCCCCCACACGCTCTTCACCTTGGCATCCCGCCCGCAGTTCCAGCGGTACAACGCGTAGCGGGCAGGGTTTTTCTCGGCATACCGCTGATGATACCCCTCCGCCACCCAAAAGCGCGTGGCTGGCAACACGTCCACCGCCACAGGCTTGCCAAGCTTGGTTGCAACCTCTTTCAAGGTGGTTGCCGCCACAGCCGCTTCCGCCGCCGTGGCCGTAAAAATCACAGGCCGATACGCCGCCCCACGGTCGCAAAACTGCCCGCCCCCGTCGGTAGGGTCTATGTGCCGCAGGTAATAATCCAACACCGCCCCGTAACTCACTTTGGCAGGGTTGTAGGTTACTTCCACCACTTCCACATGGGGGGTTTGGCCAACAATCTCATCATGGTAGTTTTCATAGGTCGGGTTGGGTATCGTACCGCCCGCGTAGCCACTCACGGCATCCACCACACCATCCAACTTCAGCATGTCATGCTCCAAACACCAAAAACACCCGCCCGCCAACACCGCCTTGGCCGTGGCGGCAGAGGCCTCGTCAGCCATACTTCCGCTGCTCCACACCAGCAACACCGCAATCATCATTGTCAGCATGTTCATTACAAAGTCCTCCCTGAGCCATCACATGCTGGGCCAACCGAGCACGGGCCGTCAAATCTTTTCCCTGTAAAAACTTCCCCAAAAAGGCTCCTGTAAGGTTCAACGCATTCCTTACTTCATCGTCATCCCCCACCACCGGCCCCCCAAACATAGCTGGCAACGGCAACAGGCGCGCCGCATAAGGCGCCCCCACATGCCCGCTCACCGCCCGCCCGCTGGTGGGAGATACATACATCAACCGCTCTCCCATAGGGCACGGCACAGGGTCGTCTTCCAAACTCAACCCATACCCCGTGGCCCCCAACACCGCCCGCTCCCACAGCACCACGCGCTGCCACCATGGCTGGGGGCCGTGCCACAAGGCATGGGTAGCACCATAAAGGTCGGGGTACGGGTGGTCTTCCGGCAATGCCGCATGGCACACTTCCGCCACATGGGCCGCCACCAAAGCCGCCACAGGGTCGGTAAACATCATCGCCGCACGGCTTACCACAACTTCAAGGTTCAAACGGCCCAATTGCCCTTCCAACCGCCGCGTATGCTCAAACCGCACGGTATCGCCCATGCACAGGCCATCCACCTTGCGGATAAGCCCGCGCACCAACCCAAACTCGTCGCTGAACACCGTCGCCACATACCCTTGGTCGCCCACCATGCGGGCCGAAAGCACCAAACCGTTCCCGTCGCGCTTACTCATCTCCCGCAGGGTACAGCAAGTGGGCCCGCTCTTGCCAGTCGGGCGATACTTCCACGTGCAGTTCCAACCGTACCCCTGTGCCCAAAACATCCTGCATCACTTCGCGGGCGGCGGTGCCCATGCGGCCCAACATGCTGCCGCCTTTGCCTATCACCAAGGGTTTATGGGCCTCCCGCGTTAGCAAAATGCGCTGCTGAACCAACCACGGCATGCCGCTGTCGTCCACGCTGTCGGTTACCACGGCAATGGCGTAGGGAACTTCTTCGTGCATATACGTCATCACCTGCTCGCGGGTAATCTCGGCCAACCTCTGGTACAAGGGCATGTCGGTGGCCATATCGGCGGGGAACAACCACGGCCCCTCCGGCACATATTTGGCCAACCGCGGCAACACGTCTTTCATGCCGCCACCGCCTTTTTTGTTCACGTTGGCCGCCGCCACCGCCAACACTTCGGCAAAACAACCAAGCTCAGCGGCACGGGTCATCAAGGGCAACACCCTCTCGCGGGGCACCAGCCTATCCACCTTGTTGATAATCAACACCGCCGTCCGCTTGCCCTGCTGAATTCTCGCCACAATGTCCATCGCACGGTCGTCAAACCCACGCCCCGCATCAATCACCAGCGCCACCACGTCGGCCTCGGCCAAACTCCCTTGGGCTTGCTGCACCAAGGCACGGTCAAAGGCTTTAGCGCTGGTGTTCAAACCGGGGGTATCCACAAACACAAACTGGGTTGCGCCTTCGGTCACCACGCCGCGCACCACAATCCGCGTGGTGTTGGGCTTGCTGGAAACGATCCCCACCCGCTCGCCCACCAAGGCATTAATCAGGGTACTTTTGCCCACGTTGGGCGCCCCCACCAAGGCAATAAGCCCGCAACGGGTGGCTGGGCTGGCATGGTCAAGTTTAGGCGACATGATGGTTCTCCATTTCGTTCAACAGCGCGGCAGCCGCCTGCTTGCTGGCATCGTTTTTGCTGGGGCCTACGCCACGGGCAGTGCCCAACGCGCAGGTTACTTCCACGGTAAAGGTTTTCACATGGTCGGGCCCGCTTTCCTCAACCACTTGGTAAATAGGCACGGGCTTCTTTTGCCCCTGCAACATCTCTTGCAACATGGTTTTGGCATCGCGGCCATCTTCGGTGGCCAGCATCGGCCCCCACACCTTGCGTACCACCTCCAACGCTGCCGACCACCCACCGTCTTTGTAAATGGCCCCCAACATGGCTTCCACCCCGTCGGCCAACACCCCCGCAGGCGTGGGGCCTTTGTGGCCCACGCGCATGTGCTCGGCCAACCCCCAACCCTCGGCAATGCGGGCCAAGGTGCTGCCTTGCACCAACGCGGCATGGCGCCGCCCCAACCCACCCTCATCCTCATGGGGATATACCTCTTGCAACATGTCCGCCACCGCCAACCCCAGAATGCGGTCACCCAAAAATTCCAACCGTTCGTAGGTAGGCTTCAAACCGCTACCGCCATGGGTCAGGGCTTCTTCCAGCAACGCCACATCCTGCATGTCATACCCCAACACCCGCACACACCACGCGTAGGCCAAAGCGGTGCGTTCACTCACCATGGGTGGCCCGCAAACTGGTGAACATCCTCTCCAACCGCGGCATCCAATCCTCGCCCAAACTCAGCCAGATAAACTCCGCCCGCCCCATCAAATCGGTGCGCGGCACAAACCCCCACTGCGGCCATTCCCAATAACGGGCATCGCGACTGTTGTCGCGGTTGTCGCCCACCATCACAAACATGTCGGGGGGCACCACCATCTCGGCAACGTCTTGGCCGGGGGTTTCGGGGTCAACCATCACCACATGCTTCACATCGCCCAAGGTTTCCGTTTTTTGGTGGGCCAACACGCTCCGACCGTCACGGGTGGTGTAGGCATAATCCTGAATGGCCTCCTGCTTTTGCTCCACCCCGTTCACGTACAAAATCTTATCCCTGTAAGCCACCGTATCCCCCGGCAAACCTACCAAGCGCTTGATAAACAGCGTCTCCCCCAGCCCAAAAAAACTACCTGGCAACCCGCTGCCCGTTTTTTTGAACACGATAATATCCCCCCGCTCCGGCTCCCGCGTCCACAACATGTGGTCGGTCAACGGTATCCGGTTGCCGTAGGCAAACTTGCTCACAAACAAAAAATCCCCAATCAACAGGTTGGGCATCATGCTGCCGCTGGGTATTTTAAAGGGCTCAAACAAAAACCCGCGGATGCAAAAAAACGCCAAAAACGCAGCAAGTACAAGGGTTTTTGTCATTTCCCACAGGCGGGCTAAAAAAGGCTTCATCCGTTGTTCAACTTTCTTGGTTACGCCGCACTTTCCCGTATTTGGGCCTATAAAGCAACCCCAAAACCCTTTTATATGGCCACAGCCATCACCATCGCCACCGCCACCCCTGCATCATCACTCACGCTCGCCACAAAGTTCACATCCTCGCGCCCCCGCACCCGCACCACAGGCGCACCCGCCTCCGTATGGCCAACCTCAATGTCCTGAAATCCCACAGCCGCACCAATCCCCGTGCCCAAAGCCTTGGCCACGGCTTCCTTCAACGCCCACCGTCGCGCCAGTTTTTCCGCCGTGGGCTTGGGCATGGCCTCCCGCTCGGCGGGCGTCAACAACCGCTCCACAAACCGCGCCCCATGCTCCGCCAACGCGGACTCAATCCGGGCTATGCTGCACACATCCGTACCAATCATAGGCATGTTATGAAGGCCTTATCGCCTCAGGTCAACCCAACCCCATTCCATCATCCACGCGGCTCAAACTCACCGAAATAAAATCACCTTGTACCGAAGCACACGTCCGCACCCCCGCATCCCGAACCAATGTCTGTAAAAACCCTACCATTCCCTTCACATTGCCATCATAATGGCTGGGAGGGCATACCATGGTTGTGCTCCACGCCCGCACACCTTGCTCCTGCATCACGCGGGCCGCATCTTCCACACAACATGCAACTTCTTGAATATCCTGATAAACTTTACTTTCACTCATGACAAAAATCTCCCTTGATTTCCTATCATGTATACTTAATTTACTCGTACGTCAACTCAATTCCAAGCATAAACCTTCTCCACGCTCAGCACGTTTTTGTGGCTGCTCATCCGCTGGATCAGCTTGTTCAAATGCCCCTTGGTGCGTATTTCCATTTCGCACCGCACGGCCATGCTATCAGCGTTGCGGTGCTCGGTGGCAATCTCAATAATATTGGCATCTTCCGCCGCCAACGCCGTGGTCAAGCTGCTCACGGCACCATCCACGTTTTTCAAGTAAAACCGCAAGCGGCACACGTATTTGCGCATGGTGCCGTCCAACGCCGCCTGGCTCCATTGCACGGGCAGCCAACGGTCGGGCTGGTCGGCAAACTGTTCCAAGTTGCGGCAGGTGCGCATGTGCACGCTTACGCCGCGGCCGGTGCTGATAATCCCCACAATATCCTCCTGCGGCAACGGGCTGCAACACTTGGCCAAATGCACCGCCATGCCGGATATCAGCCCCTCCAGCCCCAAAGCATGGCTGGTGCCGGCCGAGGCGGCGGGCGCCACTTTCTCCTCTTTCTCACCTTTGCCGGGCTTGCGGGCCTTGGTGGTGTCCACGGGCTTCAACGCGGCATCGGGGTACAACGCATCGTGCACCTGCCGGGGGAACAACCGCCCCTGCCCGATGGCAATAAACACCTCGTCCAAGGTTTTCACCGGCGGTAAAACAGGCAATTTAGCCACTACTTTTTGAACATCCTTTTCGCTCCAGCTCCACCCATCCCGCCGCGCGGCTTTGGCCAAAATATCCTTCCCAAGTTTCTGATGTTCTTCATCTTCCTGTTGGCGCAAATAGCGGTTGATGGCACTGCGCGCCCTGCTGCTCACCACCATATCCCGCCAACCGGGGTTGGGCTGCTGGGTGTTGCTGGTTACCACTTCCACAATATCGCCGTTGTTCAGCACGCGGCGCAACGGCACGGCACTGCCGTTCACTTTGGCACTCACCGTTTTGTGGCCGATGTTGCTATGAATCGCATAAGCAAAATCCAGCGGCGTCGCCCCCCGTGGCAACTGAATCAAATCCCCCTTCGGCGTAAACGCAAACACGTTGTCGCTAAACAACTCCATCTTGGCGTGCTCGTAAAACTCGCCGGGGTCTTCCACGCCTTGCAACTGCTCCATCAAGCCCTTCAACCAGCGGTACGGGCTGGCTTTTTGGTCATCGCCACGCTGGTTGGTTTGAAGTTCTTTCACCGCCTCTTGCACGTCCGTTCCCGCCCCGGGCTTGTACACCCAGTGGGCCGCCACGCCGTTTTCTGCCACATCGTGCATCTCGCGGGTGCGTATCTGTACTTCCATGCGGTTGCCAAAGGGCCCCACCACGGCGGTGTGCAGGCTTTGGTATCCGTTGGGCTTGGGGGACGATATGTAATCTTTAAACCTGCCCGGAATAGCCTTAAACGAATTGTGCATCATCCCCAACACTTCATAACATTCCCGCTTGGTGTCGGTCACAATGCGGTAGGCCACAATGTCGGTCAGCTGGTCAAACGCCAGGCTTTTGCGCACCATTTTGCGGTAAATGCTGTAAATGGCCTTTTCCCTACCACTCACCTCGGCCTTAATGCCCGCCTCTTTCAGTTCCTCCTGCAACAAGGCCACCACGCGGTTCACCAAATCGTCCTGCTGGCGCCACTCCGCCATGCGGGTTTCCACCAAGGCGTAATCTTCCGGCTCCAGTATCTTAAACGCACGGTCTTCCAGCTCGGCTTTCACCACGTGCAAGCCAATCCTATCGGCCAACGGGGCAAAAATATCCAAGGTTTCTTTGGCGGTTTTGCGCTGCGATTCTATCTTTTTATGCTCCAACGTCCGCATGTTATGCACGCGGTCGGCCAGCTTAATCAACAACACCCGAATGTCCTGGCTCATCGCCAGCAACAGCTTCCTGAAGTTCTCCGCCTGCTCCACACTCTTGTCGCCAAACGTCACTTTGGAGAGCTTGGTCACACCTTCGGTCAACTCGCGCACGTCTTTGCCAAACAAAGCTTCCAGCTCTTCCGCCGTACTCAAGGTGTCTTCCAAGGTGTCGTGCAGCAATCCGGCCGCAATGGTGGCGTCATCCAAGCGTAAATCCGCCAAAATGTTGGCCACTTCCAACGGGTGGATCAAATACGGCTGCCCGCTGGCCCGCCGCTGGTTACCATGGGCCTTCATGGAGTACACATAGGCCCTGTTAATCAACCCCACATTGGCCTTGGGGTTATAAGCCTGGATCTTATCGACAAGTTCGTACTGGCGGATCATACCCCCACCTTAACCCAATTGTTCATTGTTTCGCCATATTTTGTTTATTTCGTTCACCAAGGGGGTTGCCAGATTGGTCACATCTATTTATAAGGTATACATGAAAAGTCCCCAACGCGAAGTAACTCCTTTTCAAACTCTTATAAGTGCTCTTAATATCATTGAAGAAGAAGTAGATGCTCTGGACGAAGAGCTCGGTAACTTCAATCCACATCACGCCAAACGACAAAGATCCTTGCGCGATAATTATAGCCCTGCTGAAGAAGCTCATGCTGTTCATTTATCGCTATCTCGTCAACTTTGGTCATTATTAACAACAGGCTCTAGTCTTGTAGGGATACTAACTCAATTTGGGAAAAAACCATCATCTCAACTTGGAGACCAAATATACGACATTGCAAAATCCATGGATAGAATTCTTCCATCTGTTACTCTTCTGGATTACAATAATCGTAACTTACGTGATGCTCTAAAAAATCTTCAAAATTCCTGCAACACGATTTCTCAATGTGAACGGAATCCTGTCCAATCCGGGAAAGATGAACAAGATATCAAATCCCGTTAAGCCAAACTCTCCTCAGCCCCACCCTCAAATGCGCCACCTTCGGCCAAGTCGCCGGCGTCCAAACCATCCTCGCCAGTCATATCATCTTCCCCACCCAGTTCGTCCATGGGGGCGGCACCTTCCACGCTTTCAAACACCACTTCTTCAATCACCACACCCACGCTGGCTTCGGCCACGTCGGTGGCAAGGGCTTGGCCGGCCACGGCCATCAAGGCTTCATCTTCTTCGTTCACGTCGCCCATGCGGTTCACGCCGTTCACAATATGGTTTCGCACGTCATCCAGGTTAATGCTTTGGCCTGCAATCTCACGCAGGGCCACCACGGTGTTTTTGTCGTTGTCGCGCTCCACGGTGATGGGGCTACCGCTGGAAACATCCCGCGCCCGCTGGGCCGCCACCAACACCAGTTCGTAACGGTTGGGGATGATTTGAACGCAATCTTCGACTGTCACGCGGGCCATAGGGAATACCTCCATTGGGGTTGAATGGGGCAGAAGTACCCCCTAACCACCCGCCCTGTCAAGCAATAACTCCCTCGGCCTTGGCCATCACATCCAAAACCACCCCCGCCGCCGCCTCCACAGGGGGCACCTTCACCGCCAACGCCTTGGCCACCTTGGCCAACAGGTCGGTTTGATGCTTCGCACACGCCGCATCCGTCAGCAACGGGTACAATGCCCGCCCAAGGTTGGCCTCGGTGGCCGCCTCCTGCACATATTCGGGGTACACACAGGCATCCAAAATCAGGTTGGGGGGGCTTATGTACGGCACTTTCACCAACCGCCGCACAACAGCCGCTGTTAGCCAATTCATGCGGTACGCCACCACGGCAGGCACCCCCAACAGCGCCAGCTCCAAGTTGTTGGTGCCGCTTTTGGTCAACGCCGCCGCGCACTTGGCCACCGCCTCAAACCGCCCTTCCCCCACCACGGCCGTCAAACGGTCATCCCATCCCAAAGCCTTTATCCGCGCCAACGCCTCCGCCCCTTCCACCGCCACCACCCCACCAAGCTGAGGTACTAACTTCTTCACCCGCTGCCACGTGGCCAAAAATACAGGCCAATGGTGCGCCAATTCGGCCTTCCGGCTCCCCGGCAACAACGCCAAAGCCAAAACCCTTTCTTGCTTTGACCTTTGACCTTTGACCTCTGACCTCACCTTCCCCATCCTCTCCACCACCGGATGCCCAAGGTACGTGGCCGCCATGCCATGCCGGGTGAAAAACCCCGCCTCAAACGGGAACAAGCACAAGATATGTTTAAATATTTTTTTAAGGCCATGCACCCGCCCCTGCCGCCACGCCCACACCTTGGGCGCCGCGTACTGCACGCAGGGCACGCCCAGGGGGGCCAGCTTGGCGGCCACGCGCTTGCTAAACTCTTGGTTGTCAATCATCACCGCCACGGCTGGCTTGGCCTCTGCCGCCCACGCAACAATCCTGTTCCGCAACCGCCACAGCCGCGGGATACTCCCCACCACCTCCAGCAACCCCATGCCGTTAAAATCCGCTATATCCCCCAGCATCTCCACCCCCGCCGCTCGCATGGCCGGCCCGCCAACCCCTACAAACTGCAAACCTTTCCGCTGCCGCGCCATCTCCCGCACAAGCTCCGCCCCCAACAGGTCGCCACTTACCTCTCCGGCACAAATCAAAACATAAGTTGGTTGAGCGGCACACATGGCTGGCACGATACCCCAAACCCACGTTCAATGTAAGCTCTTGCGAAAGGATGGGGGGTCAAGGGGGGCACCCCCTTGGACGCGGAAGGCGTCATGCCCGCGAAGGCGGGTATCCACGGTTCAACATCAGCGCGGAGCGCTTCCTTTTAAAAACCACTTCGGGACAAACTGGAGGCCGGAGTCGGATGACGCTTACTTAGTTTGGCTTCGCCCTTTGAAAGCGTTGTTCCGCCTCGGTGTTTTTTGTAAGTCCCTTCGGGACAAACTGGAGGCCGGAGTCGGATTCGAACCGACGAAATGACAGTTTTGCAAACTGCTGTGTTAAGCCACTTCACCATCCGGCCAGTAAAGGTGGTTTAAAGTGAAATCAAAGCCGCGTCAACCTATCCGCAAATCCCTCACCCCTTCGGAAAAACCTCCTGACACATGTCCAACCTGCCTGCCTGCTGGATATTCAGCTTCTCCGCCGCAGCCGCATCTGCTCCAATCTTCATATCACATAATTCTCTCAAATACTTACGCTGCCCAGGGTCTTTCCGTAAAATCTCGTCAATGGCAGGAACAATCAAACGGTTCATCAACCGCACATGGGGCATTTCCACCCCCAAAGCCGTACGGCTCGCCAGCAGCATGGATGCGTTCAACACCTGAGTCTTGCAATCCAAAGGGCTTAAATCCTGGCATGTAACCTGGGGTTGCCCCGCTTCGGTCAGCGTCATATGCCAATTTAAAAAGTCCGCCGTAGGCGTCCCCGCCACAAATTCCATCAACTGGGCCAACAGCAAAGCATCTTCAGGTTTCATATATCCCATATGGGTCTTACCATACCATATTTCAACTTGCACAAACCCATTTTCCTCCCCATACCCCCACCATGAAGCCCAACCATCGTCACACCACCGAACTCTCCATGAACGCCTTCGACGCCCTCCCCCCCTGGCAACGCGCCCTCCTGCGGGAAGGCCTTAACCCCACGATTTTGGAGGATTTAATCCCCAACAGCCCCGAACATCAAGCCTACCAACTGGCCGTCCATATCAGCCACGCCTACCAAGGCACGCTGGAACCAACCGATCTCGCCGCAGCAACCTTGGGCTCTCTGCTAGCCGATACAGGCCGCATCCCGCCACTGGACCACATGGCCATACTCTCCGAACATCTCACCCAACGCCGCATGCGCACCGCCCTTACGCCCCCGGCCCATCAACCCCCACCAACACAATCTCCGCCTTCCGCATCTCCTCCAACCCCAACACCAACGTCCGCCCGGCCTCTACGGCCAAACCTTTATACCCGTGCGTGGCAAGCGTTCGGGCGGTGGCAGCCCCAACCGTCGGCAAATCCGCCAAGTCCGTCTGAGCGGGTTTAGCCGCTTTCACCAACCACCCCGCCTTTTCCCCTTTCTTCAACGGGCCGCGCAAGGCCGCACAGCGGGCAATCAAGGCATCCGTGCCCTCCACCCCCTCCACCCCCAGCACAACCCCTTTGTGAACCACCACCGCCTGCCCAATGTCCAACGCCCCCATGGCCCGCACTACCTCAAAACCCAAGGCGATATCCGCCTCATCCGCCGCCGTGGGCTTCAGTTTGCCCCACACACCCGCCGCCGCCCGCACGTCGGGCACAATCTCGGGCACACTCATCACCGTAAAACCTTCATCGTGCAACAAGCCTGTTACGGCACGCAACACGGCATCGTCATGGAACCCCCGTACCCGCGCCAGCAAGGCCAACCCCTTGGCATCGGGCCGCAAACTGAACAAACTGGGCTTGTGCAAATGCCCCGCCAACACCACATGGGTCACCTTTTTGGCCTTCAAATGGGCCACAATCCGCCCCACACCCGCAATGTTGAAGCACACCTGCCCCACGCTGGCAGGTATGCCATCGGGCTGGGGCTGCCCGCCAAACGTCACCACATTCACCCCCCACCCACGCCCCAACGCCCCCTGCACCACCAAGGCGGGCAAACTGCCCCCCCCCGCCAAAAC
>JBAQUT010000076.1:0-6112 GCA_049297695.1 Alphaproteobacteria bacterium
GGCGTGCGCCGCCTGCGGCTGGAAGCCAACCCTCTGAAGCCCGAATACCCCCCCATGATTGAAAACGCCGCCAAAACCCCCGAACAGTCTGCCGCCCTCAAACGGGTCTGGCGTGAGGCCGTGGAGGCCGCCGTGGCCGCCCGCGCTGGCCGGAAATAAGGAAAATCATATGCCCCACCATGGCGGCGCAGGCCGCCATCCGCATTTCTGGACACGAAAAAGCCTCCCATCGGGAGGCTTTTTGAAACTCCAACCGCTTACTCGGCAGCGGCTTCGGCAGCTTCGGCTTTGGCAGCAGTCGCAGCCTTGCCTTGGCCGTACTTCATGCGGAATTTCTCCATACGCCCCATGCTGTCCATCACCTTGCGTTCGCCAGTGTAGGCGGGGTGGTTTTTGGGGTCAATCACCAGCTGAAGCTTGGCGCCACTTTCGCCCCAGGTGGTTTGGGTTACAAACGTGCTACCATCGGTCATAACCACGTTCACAGGGTGGTATTGGGGGTGAATGCCTTTTTTCATACGTAATCTCCTTGTTTCCACATGGTTCCGACCATGCTTTCAAGCCTCATATAGGGGTGTTTGATATCTTTAGCAAGTAAAATTACATCCACAAACCACCACCACCCTCCATAGAAACATAGCTTCCATCGTTGTGGAGTTCACGTGGGCTTCTTTGGTGTGTCCAAACTGCTGTTCCTTGAGAATCCAGAACTTTATATGTAAAATAACCCTTAAACTCTCCAGCCTTTAAGTCTCTTATATGGCTTAAGGCTGTTTCGGTTGCAGATGCTTTGCTAGTTGCCCATGGGCAAATCACAATCACATGACCAGATTGGTTTTCACATTGAACTTTAAATGAATTGCTCATCACAAAATCTCTCCCTTTGATACACCTTATTGCATACAAAACACAGAATTGCAAGCCTTAATTCAACCCCGCCTTCAACGCCTTTTCCGTCAACTTGCCCGCCAACTTGGCGTCCATGCGCTCGGCCACCAACTTTTCCGCAATGTCCACGGCCAGTTTGGCCACGCTGTCTTCCACATCGCGCAGGGCTTGGGTGCGGGCAGCTTCAATTGTTTTGCGGGCTTCGTCGGCCTTGCGGGCCAAGTCGGCTTCCACTTGCTTAATGCGGGCGTTGGCAAGGGCTTCGGCCTCGCCACGGGCTTGGCTCACCATCTCGGCGGCGGCTTTTTGGGCTTTGGCCATTTGGTCTTGGTAGCCGGCCAGCAATTTGGCGGCTTCGGCCCGCTCGCGGCTGGCGGCGTCCAAATCGCCCTTAATCTGGGCGGCGCGGGCGGCCAACACGGCATCCACGGCGGGCACCACAAACTTGGCCATAATGCCTAACAATACAAAAAACGCGGTGCCCGTCCAAAAAACCTGCGAGTGAAGAAACTCAACGCTAAACAGTTCCATTTTTTCCTACTCCATAGTTGGGAAATCTACTGGGCAGGGTGTAAAATGGTTTGGGTTGGTCTTCCGCTCCGCACGTACTTAGTTTGTACGCTTACGGTGCTCAGCCTGCACCCAAACCATTTTCCCCTCCTGCCCAGCGATTTCGGGGCACTTTAATGGTTTTAATTACAGTACGAACAAAATCATGGCGGCAATCACAAAAGCAAACAACGCAATCGCTTCCACCAACGCCATACCGATAAACAGGTAGGTTTTCAAAGCACCTTCGGCGGCAGGCTGACGGCCCACGGCTTCAAAAAACTTACCAAACACAAGGCCCAAGCCAATCCCGGAACCAATCATCCCGCAGGCAGCCAAACCCGCACCTAAAGCCTTCATACTTGCAGCGTCCATGGTATTTTTCTCCTCTTTGTTAAATTTAACTTGGCTTCTTATAACCAAACCTTGCTAACCACGCAAGGTAGTAAATTAATGCCGTGATATTTCATTTCCATCATCGTCGTAAATTATCAATCTTCCCCGAAACACTTGAAAATCAATCCCCTCCAGCGATTCCGACATAACATGAGGATTTACACCACCATCTGACTTATCAATATCTTCAACCTCGTGCATCTTTGGTTCTAATGCTTTATCTTGGGCGCGCCTAGCCCTGAATTTCTCACGGTTTGTCAGGCTTGTTTCTGCTTGTGCTTCTTTTTTATCCGCTTCAACCGAGGCAATAAATTCATCCCAATTCATGGCAAAATATCCTCAATGTCCGTGCAAAGCGTCATTCAAGTAAACACACGTCAAAACCGTAAAAATATACGCCTGCAGCAACGCCACAAACAGCTCTAGGCCACTCAAGGCCACCAGCAACACAAACGGGGCCACCGCGGTCAGGGCAAACCAGCCCATCAGCATAATCACAAACGTGGCAAAAATCTTCATCAGCACGTGGCCAGCCACCATGTTGGCGCACAAACGTACGGCCAAGGTTAAGGGGCGGGCAAAAAACGAAATCAACTCCAGCGGCACAATCAGCGGCGCCAAATAGCCAGGCGTGCCTGCGGGGTAAAACAAGCCCAAAAAGTGCAACCCTTGCTCTTTAAACCCAATGGCAATCACCATGGCAAACACCACAACGGCCATAAACGCCGTGGTGGTAATCTGGCTGGTGGCCGTAAAACTGCCGGGGAACATCCCCGCCACATTCAACCCCGCCAAAAACAAAAACAGCGTGAGAATCAGCGGGAAGTATTTCAACCCCTCCTCGCCCGTGTTGTCTTTCACAAGGTTATGGATAAACTCATACGTCATCTCCACAAACGCCTGCAAGCGGCCCGGCACCAGCTTCATGTTGGCCACACCGGCCACAAACAGCAGGCTTATGGCCGCCACGGCAATAAACGTCCACACCGCTTGGTTGGTAATGGATAAATCCAACCCCGCCACATGCAAAGGGTGTAACACGGCAACTTCAAACTGGTGCAAGGGGTTCATGCTCATGGGGTGGTTGTACCGTTAGCACGCCCAAACGTCAACCGTTGGTGCCTGTGTTTTGCATCGTTTTCCATACCTGCCACAACCACGCCCCAAACCCCACAAACCCGCCCACCAACATCCCCGCAGGCTTGGTGGAGAGCCACACATCCACCCCGTACCCCACACCTCCCACCACCAGCACGCTCACAATCAGGTTCAGCCCAATGTCCACGCCGCGCAAGGGCTGGGTGCCATCCATGGTTACTTGATCGTAGGGGGTGCAACTTCGGTGGGCGAGGCCACATCCGCCACCTTGGCCGCCGTCGCTTCCCGCGCCATCATGGCAGCGGCATACGCCCCTTCCAAAATGGGTTTCATGTCTTTATAGGCCATCACACCATCCACTTTGGTGCCGTTCACAAAGGTGGTGGGGGTGCCCTTAATGCCCAATTGGGTCAACCCGTTTTCCTTTACGCCCACAATCAGCGCTTGCAAGGGGCCGTCGGCAATGCAGGCTTCCACTTTGGCGCCATCCATACCGGCCATACGGGCCACTTGCTTCACTTCGCCCAGGGTATCCACCCCCTTCACAATCTGCTCTTGGGCGGCAAAATAGGCTTTCACCAAGGGGTAAAACTGTTCCGGCGGGGCGCAGCGGGTTACTTTGGTAATACCTAAAGCCAAGTTATCCCACGGCAAGTCACGCAACACATACTTAGCTTTGCCGGTGGCCACCCATTCTTTCTCAATATCTTTCAAGGTTGTTTTATGGAAATCCGCGCAATGGCTGCACGTCATGCTGGCGTATTCGATAATCGTCACGGGCGCATCAGCCTTGCCCAGCACGCGGTCAAAGTTTTGAATGTTCAACGGGTGTCCCGGTGGCAACGTAGCACTCACAGCCAAGGGTATTTGCACCGCCACAGGAGCAGCTTGGGCGGCCGCAGCCACAGGCTTTACATCCGCTCCCTTGCCGCCCCATCCCCACCAGCCCGCATAGGCCGCACTCACCACGGCCACGGTCATCACACTTCCCAACACAATCTTGTTCATGAGGTTTTCTCCTTGTTGTTCTGGCTGTAAACAGTAGCCCCCAAACGCTCCAACGCATCCCGAAGCCCTTCATCGGCCACACTCTTGCATTGCTCCTTCGCTTTGGCAAGGGCCGCCGCTGTGGGGGGGGGTAACGTGGGCTTGGCAGGGGGTTCCGGCAGCACAAAGTGCCGCGTGGTGGCCGTTACTTTGTCCACCCCGTTATACCCCAACAGCATGTTCACGCCATGCACAATCTGAGGGGCCAAATACGTCAATTCCTGCTTCACCGCATCGCTGGCCACCACCACCCGCAAGGTTTTGCCGCGCACCTCGTCGGGGTAACTCCACTTGGCCAACATGGGGCAAATGCTGCTCCACATACCCAACACCTGCGCCACCACCACACCCTTTTTCTGGGCTTCGGTCTCCACCAATTTCCGCACCAGTTTGCCCACGGGCACATCCGTCATACTGCGCGCAGGCTCACGGGGTTTGGGGGCAGGCTTTTTCACACCGCTACGTTAGCGGTTCAATCCCGACGAGAAAAGATTTTTCTTCGCCTCACTTCGGCGGCGCTGTTCCAACATCTCAGCAGCCTCAACCCGCGTACGGGAATCCAAGGCATGAGATGCCGCATACGCAAGATTCTGATTATTCAGCTTCATCAATTCCCATTGAACGGGGCTTTTCTCATCCCAAGCAGGTATCTCGCACGGCTGTAAACTTGTTTCAGCAGGTGCTTTTACTTTAATGGCCGGAAAATGCTGGACACAATAATCAGTTACAACATGCATAACATGAGAAACATCCTTCAAGGGCAAATGATCAACGAATGGCATGAGAGAGGGGCTTTCCAAAAGGCGTTGTGAAATTCACGATTGCTTTCTTGCCCCATGCTTACGCCTCGCTTATGTATACAGTAAATGGGCGTGCACATATTTTAACCAGTCTTAAATTCCTACCGCCCAAGCACTTTAGTAATGCGGTTCGACTTGCCACCAGGGTACTTCGCCTGTGGTTCGGGTTTGGCTTCAGGTTTGGGGCCCAACGCAAAATCTTTCAAAGCCCCCACCGCCATCTGGGTTATGCGAGATTGACGCGTTGAGATATGCCCACCCGTCAGGGCAGTGCCAAGCTGGGGTTTCGTGCGGTCAAATTTCATTTTCGCCATGGCCATATCTCCCTTGCCCATACCGTGTATGCCTGCGATAACTACACCACAATGCAGTCCAAATCCATCCCCCCCGCCCCGTTCCGCGCCGCCTTGCTGGCGTGGTACGAGGCCAACGCCCGCCCGCTGCCATGGCGCCAGTATGCGCCCCCCAACCCCTACGCCATTTGGCTGGCCGAAATCATGCTCCAGCAAACCACCGTGGCGGCGGTCATCCCCTACTACAAACGGTTTCTCGCGTCTTTCCCCACCGTACAGGCGTTGGCAGAGGCCGATATCCAAGCCGTCCTCCACCATTGGCAAGGCCTTGGCTACTACCGCCGCGCCCACCTGCTGCACGCCTGCGCCAAGGCCGTGGTTACCCACCACAACAGGCATTTTCCTGGCACCGAGGCCGCCCTCCTCACCCTCCCCGGCATTGGCCCGTACACGGCGGCGGCCATCGCTTCTCTCGCCTTCAACCAACCCGCCACGGTGGTGGATGGCAACGTGGAGCGCGTGGTAAGCCGCCTGCACCGCGTGCAAACCCTGCTCCCCGCCGCCAAACCCGCCCTCCGCACGCTGGCTCAAGCCCTTGCCTGCCCCCAAAACCCCCAAGCCTACGCCAACGCCATTATGGAACTGGGCGCCACCGTGTGCACCCCCACCAACCCCGCCTGCCCCACCTGCCCCGTGGCCACCTTCTGCCACGCGGCCCACCATGGCGATGCCACCACCTACCCCCGCAAACCTGCCAAAACCAAAGTGCCCCACCTGCACGCCACCGCCTATGTGCTGACCGATGCCAGGGGCCATATCCGCCTCTCCCAACGCCACGCCACGGGCATGCTTGGGGGCCTGTGGGAGGTTCTCACAGCCTGCCCCACCCAACCCAACCCCTTGGGCTTCCCCGCCAGCCTAAATGCCATGCCAGCCGACTACACCGTGGCGGGCACCATCACCCACACCTTCAGCCACTTCAAACTCACGGTAGAAGTCCGCCACGCCACCGTCGCCAAGCATCCCAAGGCCAACGCTTTT
>JBAQUT010000077.1:0-13932 GCA_049297695.1 Alphaproteobacteria bacterium
GGTATTGGGAGAACCCTGCCGAGGTGGATTATGCCGCCATTGCCAACAAGCTAACGGCGGGGGATGCGGTGGTGGTGAAAGGCAGCAAAAAGATGCTGTATGTGCAGGGGGCGGTGGGGAAATTGAAGGGCTGTATGGCCTTACAAAATGGAATGCCTACGGCGTAGGTTTTGAACCGTGGGTACTCGACCGACGCCCCCCAACTCAAACTTTGGGAGATGGCCACGCTGCGCTCGCCATGACGACCTACGGTCGTGAAGGGGCTGCGCCCCCTTCACCCCCTTGAACCCGTGGTGAGATTTGGGAAATATTGCCACACGTGGGCCTTTTTTAGTGGCACCCCTCTCGTCAAAGGCGGGGGGTTTCGCCATAGTAGGCCATGTTTTACCATGTGCTTTACCCGTTGCATGAGTACGTAAGCGTGCTCAACCTGTTCCAGTACATCACCGTGCGGGCGGGGGGGGCGATGCTCACGGCCTTTTTTATGTGGTTGTGGCTGGGGCCGTGGGTGATTGGGCATTTCCGCATATGGCAAAAAGGCGGGGATACCGTGAAAGACATTTTGCCCCACATGGGCAAGCAAGGCACCCCTACCATGGGCGGCGTGCTGGTGATTGGCACGCTGGTGGTAAGCACCTTGCTGTGGGCCAACTTGTTTAACCCTTACATTTGGTTGCTGATGTTTGTGGTGCTGGCGTTTTTTGGGCTGGGTTTGGCGGATGACTGGTGCAAGATTACGCGGCGGTGGAAGCGGGGCGTGCCCGGCAAGGTTCGGTTGCTGGTGGGGAGCATGACATCCGCCGCGTTTGTGTTGGGCTATTTGCATGTGGCGCCGCCGGATGTGGGCACGCTGGTGGTGTTCCCCTTTTTGAAAAACTGGATTGTGGCGGCGGGCACCACGGGGTTGGTTCTGTTTGGCGTGTTTGTGATTGTGGGCAGCGCCAACGCGGTGAATTTGACGGATGGCTTGGATGGGCTGGTGAGCATCCCCGCCGTGATTGTGGCCGTAACCTTGGCCATTTTGGCCTATATTATGGGGCGGGTGGATTTTACGGAATATTTGCATTTGCCGTACATACCGGGAGCAGGGGAAGTGACCATTATGCTGGCCGCGTTGGCGGGGGCCATGTTGGGCTTTTTATGGTTTAATGCCCCGCCCGCCCGCATTTTTTTGGGCGATACGGGCAGTTTGCCGGTGGGGGCGTTGTTGGGGGCCAGTGCGGTGCTGATGAAGCAGGAATTTGCGCTGGCGATTATCGGCGGCTTGTTTGTGATGGAAACCGTGAGCGTGATGTTGCAGGTGGCAAGCTTTAAGTTGACGGGCAAACGGATGTTCAAAATGGCGCCCTTGCACCACCATTTTGAGCAGCATGGCTGGCCCGAGAGCACCATTGTGGTGCGGTTTTGGATTATCTCGGTGATACTTGCATTGGTGGGGCTTGCCACGCTGAAGGTGCGGTAATGAGCCAACAACATTATTTGAAATGGTTGGGTGAAAAACTTATAGGCAAAGGATATCGCAGCAGTTTGGTGAGTGTGGGATATGCGTTTGATGACGCGGAAACCAAGGTGATTCATTTTGACCTGTACCGCTTGCGGGCGAGTGCGGGGGTTTTGCCGATAGATGGTGATGGGAATGTGTATTTGTTGAATGAATTTGTGCCTTCGGCGGGGGAATGGCAACTGGGCATTGCGCGGGGTGGGATAGAGGTGAGTAAGAATGAAAGCCCCGAGGTTGCAGCGCGGAGGGAGTTGCAGGAAGAAATGGGTTTGGCGTGCGATACGCTTACTCCCTTGTGGGCGGGATATGCGGCACCGAATGCGAGTGATTGGCACTATACCTTGTTTTTGGGAGAAGGACTTTTGGATGTTGTGAAGGGTGGCGGAGATGAGGTTTACCCGATGGATGTTGTGAAGGTTCCGTTACGGGAGGCTGTGGCCATGGTGAAGCGTGGAGAAATTAAGAGTTCGGCCGCTGCAATAGCCATACTTATGGCGGGGATGGAACGCCTATGAGCCTCTTTCGTCAATCGCGGCATCCGTTGGTGCGGTGGTGGTGGGAGATGGACCGTGTGGCGGTTGTGTTAGTATTGATTATCATGGCCATTGGGGCTGTAGCCGTGGCCAGTGCCAGCGTGGCGGTGGCGGGGAAATATAATGTGGGGCCGTATTATTTTGCGGTGCGTCACTTGGTGTTTTTGGTAGTGGCGTTGGGCCTGATGATGGCCATGACGGTGTTGAAGCCGGCGGGGATGAAAAAGATTGGGCTGGTGTTGTTTGCGGTGGCCTATGTGGGCACGTTGCTGACCTTTGTGATTGGGGTGGAGGTAAAAGGGGCTAAGCGGTGGATTGAAATTGCCGGGCAGAGTGTGCAGCCCACCGAGTTTATGAAGGCGGGGTTGATTATCGTGACCGCGTGGTTGTTATCCAGCCGCGACAAGCTGGAGAGGTGGCAAGGGTATTTGGCCAGCATTGCGTTGATGGGTGCGGTGGCGTTGCCCGTGCTGTTGCAGCCCAACTTTGGGATGGTGTTGGCGCTTGGGTTTGTGTGGTTTGCGCAGGTGTTTATGGCGGGGTTGCCGTTGCTGTGGCTGATACCTTTGGTGGCGCTGGGGTTGATCACCGTGGTGGGGGCCTACACCATGCTGCCTCACGTGCGGGATAGGTTGGAGCGGTTTGTGAACCCCGAGGGGAGCGATACGTACCAGGTAGACCAAGCGTTTGAGGCGATTTCCAGCGGGCACATTTGGGGCCGTGGGGCGGGCGAGGGCGTAGTGAAGCACACCCTGCCCGACGCCCACACCGACTTTGTGTTTGCCGTAATTGTGGAAGAATTTGGCATTGTTGCGGGGTTGCTGATTATGGGGTTGTTCATGGGTTTGGTGTGGCGGGGGTTCAGCCGTTTGTTGCGGCAGGAGGATACGTTCACGTTGTTGGCAGGCGGCGGCTTTTTAACCTTGCTGGCGCTGCATGTGGCGGTGAATATTGGCGTGAGTTTGCACGTGCTGCCCACCACGGGGATGACGTTGCCGTTTATCAGCTACGGGGGCTCTAGCACCTTGGCCATGGCGTTGACGGTGGGGTTTTTGCTGGCGTTGTTGCGGAAGCGGCGATTGGTGTGAGGGTGTCAGGAAGGGGGTTGAAATTACTTATAAGGGTACCTATATATAGCTTGGTAACAACGATGGAAAGGGTTGTATTATGGTTCAAGTTCTTCGTGATGTTAAAGTATTAAGTTCCAACACGCTGCCATCTGCTTTTATGCAGGGAACACTGTTGAGTACATTAACTGATAGGATTGGTGTAATGCGTGAAAATGAGATGTCGTTTTCTGATACAGCCATGTATCGCGTTTCAGCCCACTATGCTGATGGTTCAGAAGAAGTAAAGGTTGTTGACAAAAAAACCTTGTTAAGCATGCAACTTACTTTAACTTTGTAAGTTCTTTTGACCTCGGTATTGCTTTTTGCTAAAAGAAGCGATGAGCAAAGGCACGGTATTGATGGTGGCGGGGGCGAGCGGGGGGCATGTGTTCCCCGCGTTGGCCGTGGCGGATGAACTGAAGGCTCAAGGCTACACCTGCGTGTTTGTGCTGGGCGGCGGCAAGTTTGGCCATTTGATTACGGCGCGGGGGTATGCGTTGGAATATTTGCCTGCCGCGGCCTTTGCCAACCGTGGGCCGATTGCCTTGATGAAGGCGGGGTTTATGTTGGTGCGGGGGTTGTTGCGGGCGCGGGAGTTGGTGGCCCAGTACAAACCCGTAGCAGCCTTTGGTACGGGAGGCTACGCCACCGTGGCCATGATGGCGGCGGCGAAGATGGCGGGGGTGCCGACGATTATCCATAACGCCGATACCATTTTGGGTCGGGCGAACAAGCTGTTGGCGCGGTGGGTGGACAAGGTGTTGGTGACGTTCCCTGAAACCTACGTTCCTGCGGTCGTGGAGGCCAAAACCGTGGTGGTGGGCACGCCGTTGCGGCATGAAGTGTTGGAAGCGCGGACGCTGGTGCGGGTGGAGGACGGGGTGTTCCGCCTGCTGGTGCTGGGCGGCAGCCAAGGGAGTGCTGTGCTGGGGGCGGTGGTGCCGGCTATGGTGCGTCAGCTGAGTTTGAAGGAGCGTGAGAGCATGGCGGTGGTGCACCAGGCCCGTGCGCAAGATGTGGAGATGCTGGAAGCCCAATACGCGGGGATTGGCTTGCGGAGTGTGGAGGTGAAGGCGTTTTTTGATGATTTGCCCGCCCGCACCGTAGCCTGCAACCTGATTGTGGCCCGCGCAGGGATGAACACGTTGCTGGAGGCCTGCACGTTGGGGCGGGCGGCCATTTATTGCCCGCACCGCTTGGCGGACAACCACCAATTGCACAACGCGCGGGTGGCGGTGGAGGCAGGGGCGGCCTTGTTGCTGGAAGAACCAAACTTTACACCCGACAACTTGCGCAAAGAAGTGCGGGTGTTGATGATGGACAAAGCGCGGGTGGCGGGGATGGAAACGGCGGCGCTGGGGTTGGCGCGGGTGGATGCGGCGGTGCGGGGGGCGGAGGAGATTATCAAGGTTGTGCGTCATGGGTAAGGAATGGCCTGTGCCCGCGTGGTTGGAGAAGCTACCTGTGGTGGCGGGGGGCTACCAGCGGAATGTGAGTTTGGCGGAGTTTACGACGATTCAGGTGGGCGGGCCGGCCGAGGTGTTGGTGGAGCCGGCCGATTGGGCTGAGGTGAAGGCGTTGGTGGCGGTGTGCGGGAGGGAAGGAATCCCCCTGACGGTGGTGGGTAAGGGCAGCAACATGGTGGTGCGGGATGGCGGGATTGGGGGGGTGGTGGTTCATGTGGACAAGGGATGTGATGTGGTGGAACTTGGCCGCCTACGCCAAGGCTCCGGCGAGCCAAGTTCATGTTCGCTTCGCGAAGGAGAAGGTTTTATTTATGCCGAAGCGGGGGCGGACAGTGGCAAGGCGGCGCGGGTGGCGCGGGATGCGGGGTTTACGGGGTTGGAGTTTTTGGGTGGGATTCCGGGGAGTATCGGTGGGGCGTTGCGGATGAATGCGGGGGCGTATGGGCATGAGACGTTTGATGATTTGGTTGAGGTTTGGGTGATTGACGAGACGGGTGTGGAGCGGGAAGTTGAGCCTGCCAGCCTGAAACCACGGTATCGGGGGATTGAGTTGCCGGCGGGGTGGGTGTTGGTGGCAGGGGTATGGCAATTGCGGGTTGGAGACAAAGCGGCCATTAAGGAACGGATGCGCGAGATTAATACCAACCGGAGGACGAGCCAGCCGTTGCATATGCCGAGTTCGGGCAGTTGGTTTAAGAATGTGGTTTTACCAAGGGATATTGAAGGGCTTGGCAAGGCGGGCGAGAAGGTGAACGCATGGCGGGTGGTGGATGCGGCGGGGTGTAGGGGCTGGCGCGAGGGCGGGGCGCAGGTAAGCGAGCAGCATTGCAATTTTTTTGTGAACACAGGCGGGGCGACGTGTGCGGATTTGGATAGGTTATCCCACCGTGTGGAGGATGAAGTTTTGGGCAAGCTTGGGGTGGTGATGGAGCGGGAGGTGAGGTTTGTGGGGGTTGAACTCACCCGCCTTCGCTAAAGCTAGGGCGAGGCGGGTTCAGGTTTGCTGCGCACGATAGGCAGGGGTGCCACAGGGTGGCGGGTTGAGTGTACGCAATGTGTTGCTTTTGTGGGCAGGGGGTGGCAGCGTGGAGCATGCGCTTTGAAGATATTCGGAAAGTGATTGTGTTGGCGGGTGGGCCTAGCAGTGAGGCGGCGGTAAGCCGTGTGACAGCGGCAGGGATGGCGGAGGCCGTGCGGGGCATGGGCAAAGACGTGGACGTTTGGGAGTTGGAAGGGGATTGGTTGGCGCGGTTGGTGGCCGTGCCGAAAGAGGGGGTGTTTGTGTTGCTGGCGTTGCATGGGTGCCCGGGCGAGGACGGGACGGTGCAAGGGGTTTTGGAGTTGCTGGGTGTGCCCTACCAAGGCAGCGGGGTGTTGGGGTGTGCCTTGGCCATGGATAAGGTACGGGCGCGCACCGTGATGGCGGCAGCAGGGGTGGAGGTGGCGGAGGCCTTGGTGGGGGATGATGGGTGGGATAACGAGGTGGTATCCGCCTTTTTAGCCAAACACGGCAAGGTAGTGGCCAAGCCCGTGGCCAGCGGCAGCAGTGTGGGGGTGAGCATTGTAAGCAGCATGGCGGAGTGGCCGGCGGCTTATACGAAGGCTTCGGCTGAGGGAGACGTGTTGGTGGAGCAGTACATTGCGGGGAAAGAGTTAACCGTGGGGGTGCTGGTGCCTCAACGCGGCGAGCCCACCGCCTTGGCCGTGGTGGAGATTGTGGCCAACAAAGATGTTTTTTATGATTATGAAAGTAAATACGGGGCCGGGGGAAGCGACCATATTTGCCCTGCTTTGCTACCCGAGGTTGTAACGGCAGCGGCGCAACAGGGGGCGGTGAAAGCCGCGTTGGCGGTGGGAGCAAAGGGTGCATGCCGGGTGGATTTCCGCTACGATGACACCTGTAATAAGCTTGTTGGTTTGGAAGTGAATGCTACACCAGACTATGGTTTGGTGGTGCTGGAGGTTAATACTCTCCCCGGCATGACACCCACCAGTTTGTTGCCGGATGCGGCGAGGTTTGCCGCAACCCCAATGGATTACCCAGCGCTGGTGCGTTGGATGATAAACGACGGTTTGACACGGTTGGAAAAGGTTTAACAGATGATTGCAACCCCGCATCTTTCTCCCGCACTCGACATGGCTGGCACATGGCTTGGCCGTGTGCAGGGCATGGTGCGTGGTCGGGTGGTGCATGCGGCGTTGGTGGGCGTGGCGGTGGTGGGTTTGGGCGGGGTGTATGTGTACCGCGGGCCGGTGTTTGAGGCGGTACAAGAATTTGTGGCCAAGGCCACGGGAGCCGAAGTGGCCCGTGTGGTGGTGGAAGGGGCGACGTTTACGGGCAAGGCGGATTTGATGGAGGCTTTAGGGGTAAGCAAAGGCGAGCCGTTGGTGGGCTTTAACACCTTGGCGGCCCGGGCGCGGTTGGAAAAGTTGCCGTGGGTGCGTTTGGCGGCGGTGGAAAAGCAGCTGCCCGACGGCTTGAAAGTGGTGGTGTACGAGCGGGCGCCCTTGGCCCGTGTGTTGGCGGATGATGGTCAGATTTGGGTGGTAGACAAAAACGGCCAGCAAGTGGTGGTGGATAGCCTCAACCAGTTTGTGGCGTTGCCGTTGCTGGAAGGCGCAGGTGCGGCCGAAGCGGCGGCCAAGTTGTTTGGCGTGTTGGCGGAATGGCCCAACCTGACGGCCCAGCTGGCCAAAGCCCAGTACGTGGGTGCGCGGCGGTGGGATTTGAAGTTTAGCAGCGGCGTGACCGTGATGTTGCCCGAAGAAAACCCTCAAGCCGCTTTGAACGTGTTGGCGGATTTGGAGCGGGCGCGCCATGTGCTGACCTTGCCAGCGGGCGAGGTGGATTTGCGCCTGCCCGACCGTGTGCTTTTGCGTTTGCCCGATGATGTGGGCCAAACCCCTGTAACAACCCCACCAGCAACCCAAGGATAAAGGAACACGCCCATGGTAAACCGCGGTGGCCGCAACAAGATTATCGCCGGACTGGACATTGGCAGCAGCAAGGTGGCCTGCTTTATTGCGGAGTTGGACGAGTTTTATAACCCCCACGTGTTGGGCTATGGCCAGCACCAAAGTGCGGGGCTGAAGCGCGGGATGATCGTGGACATGGACCGTACCGAAACGGCCATACGAGAAGCCGTGCACGCCGCCGAAGACATGGCGGGGGTGGAGATTACGGGCGTGGTGGTGAGTTTGGGGGGAATCCACCTGCGCAGCCACATGACCGACGGGTTGGTGGTGTTGAACAACGCCCACGACATTAGCGACGCCGATATTTTTAAGGTGATTGACGTGGCGCGGGCCCGCCAGATTGAAGGTGACCGCCAGATTGTTCATGCGCAGGCCACCAAGTATGTGTTGGACAACCAAAGCGACATCCGCGACCCGCGCGGCATGACGGGCAACCGATTGGAGGCCGATGTGCATATTATATCCGCCGCCACCAGCGCCATACGGAACGTGGTGCGGTGCGTGGAGCGGGCCAACTTGGACGTGCAAGATATTGTGGTGCAGCCCTACGCCAGCGCCTTGAGCTGTTTGGTGCCGGATGAGCGGGAGCTGGGCGTGGCCATGGTGGATATTGGCGGCGGCACCTGCGACATTGCCATTTATGCCGAAGGCGCCTTGGTGCACACCAGCGTGGTGCCCGTGGGCGGCCAGCACATTACAGCCGACATTGCGCGGGGGTTGAGCACGCCTTTGGCCGCGGCGGAGCGGATTAAGGTTCTGCACGGTTGCGCCTTGGCCAGCACGATTGTGAACGACGATGACATTCAGGTGCCCAGCGTGGGGGAAGACGCTACCGAGACGGCGCATATTACCAAAAGTGCGCTGGCGGGGATTATCCAGCCGCGCTGCGAAGAAATGCTGGAATACGTGCGCGACAGCATTGAAAAAAGCGGGTTTGAAGGCGCCATTGGCCGCCGCGTGGTGCTCACCGGTGGTGGGAGCCAGTTGACGGGCATCCGCCAGTTGGCCGAGGTGGTGCTGGACAAAAGTGTGCGCGTGGCGCGGCCCAGCCATGTGCAGGGCTTAACCGACTTGAGCGGCGCGCCCCAGTTTAGCACGGCGGTGGGCTTGTTGATTTACGGCGCCCGCCAAGTGGCCCAAGCAGGCCGTGTGCAGGCGCCCAGCAAGGTGGGGGCGTGGATTGGGTCACTCACGAAGGCTTTACGGTTTGGGGTTTAAGGGGTTGCTGTTTATAGTTCTCTGCCTATTTTAAAGTATGGACTGAAACTACTGCCTAATTGTCTCAAATCAGGAACAACACGGGTTCGGAGGCGGTGGGCGAATTCGCGCGCCGAGGGCGCGATTGTGGTGTCTGGGCCAGATATGTTTTTGAGGAGAGGGTGGTCGTTTTCATAGGCACTTAAAAATGTTCGTGACTCAAGGATTTTAATGGCATCCCATACGATCTGTGGAAGAGGAAGGCGGAGATGTTCGATGCTTCGTGTATCTCGGACTGTGACGCCAAGCTTTTGGTATTCATCCCGTTCAAGTTTGGCGAAGGGGCCTTTGGGATTGAAAAAACGATCGTTGACAATGGCAACTTGCCAACCCCGCTCATATGCGGGTTCGGGTGGAAGGGGAT
Organism: Alphaproteobacteria bacterium; assembly: GCA_049297695.1. GTDB lineage: Bacteria > Pseudomonadota > Alphaproteobacteria > UBA2136 > UBA6156 > JACKLD01. The sequence continues at coordinate 9,207 of JBAQUT010000077.1, forward strand.
GGTAATCAAGGAGTAACATATTAACTCCCCTCTCGTTGGGAGAGTGCTCGTCTGTATCGTAGGGATAATCTCCGATAGAAACGTTGACAGTGTGGGGGTGGGGATACAGGCTAGAGGGCGGGATGACAATGGTGTGATGAAGTTGGTCGGAGTTGTAAGATATAGCTAATTCTGCAGAGGCTAATGCAGAGGTCTCTGCACTCTTGTGAGGAGGGAGAGAGTGGTTTGAGGGGGTGCATAATTGTTTCATAAATATCAGATAGGTTACGATGTATCTGAATTCAAGGATAGAATTGAACTATTTATATTTATCTACTTGATGTGGGACTATCGTGTCTTTGGACTAACAATATTTTGTGGTGCGCTGTTGTTGGTAATTTCGCGACTGTCTGTTGGATGTTAACTTTGCCACAGGGGTAAGCACAATGGTGTGGCGGAGTGGTGGGGAAATGGGCAGGGAGAGTGGCGGGAACGGGCGCGGGCGCGTAGTGTTAAGGGCAAGGCTTCCTAGGCCACCCAACGCATAAAAACAGGAGTTTTGTTCCATGTCCCTCGCAATCCAAATGGCCAAGGAAACCGTGCATCAGCCCCGTATTATGGTGATTGGGTGCGGCGGCGGCGGCGGGAATGCCGTGGAAAACATGATTAAAGCCAGCCTGCAAGGGGCCACCTTTGCTGCGGCCAACACCGATTTGCAGGCGCTGGAGCGGCATTCCGCCGAGATTAAGATTCAGCTGGGCAAACAACTGACCGAAGGTTTGGGTGCAGGGGCCAACCCTGATGTGGGCGCGGCGGCGGCGGAAGAAAGTTACGACGAAATTTGCGAAAGTTTGCGCGGTAGCCACATGGTGTTCCTCACCTGCGGGATGGGCGGTGGCACGGGGACGGGGGCGATTTCCGTAATAGCCCGTGCGGCCCGTGAATTGGGGATTTTGACGGTAGCTGTTGTGACCAAGCCCTTCAGCTTTGAAGGGGCGCGCCGGATGCGCCAGGCTGAAGCGGGGATTGAAGAGCTGCAAGCTGTGGCCGACACCGTGATTGTGATACCCAACCAAAACTTGTTCCGCATTGCCACCGAGCGCACCACGCTGCAAGACGCCTTTAAAATGGCCGACAACGTGCTGTACCAAGGTGTGCGCGGGGTGACCGATTTGATGCTGGTGCCGGGGATTATCAACCTGGACTTTAACGACGTAAAAACCGTGATGAGCGAAATGGGCCAAGCCATGATGGGCAGCGGCGAGGCGGAAGGCGAGCGCCGCGCCATACTGGCTGCCGAAATGGCCATCAGCAGCCCGTTGCTGGATGGAATTAGTATGAACGGCGCACGGGGTGTTTTGATTAACATTACCGGTGGCGACGATTTGACCTTGTACGAAGTGGATGAAGCCGCGAACCGGATTCGGGAAGAAGTGGACCCCGAAGCCAACATTATTTTTGGTACCGCCCACGATGTTCTGATGAACGGGAAAATCCGCGTGAGCGTGGTGGCCACGGGTTTGGGTGCCGAAAGCAAAAAGAAAACCGCCCCTATGAGTTTGGCCAGCGTGAAAGCCAAAGCCGAGCCCGTACACGTGGAAGAACGTGTGGAGCCCAAGGCCGACGTGCGCGACTTTGCCACCGCCGCCAAGGTGAAAGCCGAGCGCGAGGAAGAGGCGAAGAAAGAGCATTCGATGTGGGATGATTTGGAGATTCCGGCTTTTTTACGGCGTCAGGCGAATTAATAAATGTTTGCAGGACTTTCAACCTACATGCTGGTAACCCAATTTATTGGCTTTGTGGCCATGGGGTTGAACTTTGTGACGCGGGCGCTGACCAATGACAGGCAGTTGAAGATTGTTGGGGTGATTGCTGCTTCGACATGGGCGCTGCATTTTGGTTTGCTGCATGCGTGGGTGGGGGCTTCTACTAACCTGATTGAAGTGCTTGTGATTTTTGCCTCGTTATGGGTGTTGCCGCCGTTCATGCAGTGGGTATTTATTGCCTTACCGCTGCTCCCGGCGCCGTGGATTGTGAGTGGTTTGGTGGATGTATTGCCGTTGGCGGCAGGGGTATTGTTGGGGTTTGCGATGATGTTTTTGAAGGATATTCCACTGCGGTTGGCGTTGCTTGCAACTTCAGTGATGTGGTTGGTGTATAATGCGGTGAGTTTTTCGTGGGGTGGGGTAGTGACGGAGGTGATTTCGTTGGGGATACTGGTGGTGACAATTTATCGCATGGGGCTTGAGGTGGTGCGAGCGCCTGCAAAATAATTGGAACCTGAGTTAGGGATTGTGTATAACGCCTTTATGAACCAAACAACGCTAGCTAAAGATGTTGTAATCCTCGGTATTGGCTTGCACAGCGGGGCCATGAGCCGTGTCATTGTGCGCTCGGCGGGTGCGGATGCGGGGATTGTGTTTCGGCAGAATGGCGTGGATGTGCCCGCGCGGGCGGGGTTGGTGCGGGTGGCGCCGTTGTGCACGTTGGTGGAGGATGCGGCGGCTGGGGTGCGGATTAGCACCGTGGAGCACCTGTTGGCCGCCTTGCACGGCTTGGGGATTGATAACGCTGTGGTGGAAGTGGAGGGGGGGGAAGTCCCCATTTTGGACGGGAGCGCGTTGCCGTGGGTGGAGGCTATTGATAACGCGGGGCGGCAGGAATTGGAGGCCCCTAAGCGGGCGTTGGTGGTTGGGAATGAAGTGCGGGTGGAGGACGGGTCGAAGTATGCCGTGGCAAGCCCCCATGCTGGGGCGTGGTTGAGTGTGGATGTGACGGTGGATTATCCGCACCCGCTGATTGGTGTGCAGCGGTGGAAAGGGATTGTGGATGAGCAGGTGTTCCGCACCCAGATTGCCCCTGCGCGGACGTTTGTGCTGGAAAAAGACATTGAAGCTGTCCGCGCGGCAGGGTTGGTGCGGGGGGGCGGGTTGGACAATGCCGTGGTGTTTGGTTCGGATGGGCGTGTGATGAACCCCGAAAGGTTGCGGTTTGCCGACGAGCCAGTACGGCACAAGGTGTTGGACTTGATTGGGGATTTGTACATGGGCGGGCGGGCCGTGCACGGCCGTGTAACGGCGGTGATGCCGGGGCATGGGTTGAACAATGGGTTGTTGCGGAAGATTGTTGGATAAGGAAGCGCTACGCGCTGGCTTTGAACCGTGGATGCCCGCCTTCGCGAGCATGACGCCGTTGGCGTGAGGGGGGCTACGCCCCCTTAACCCCTTTGGATTTATCGAGAGCCAAGAAGATGAGGCCAACCGCCAGCATGGGGAGGGAGAGGAGTTGGCCTTGGGAGAGGGAGAGGCCCAGCACGGTGTAGGTGATTTCCGGCGTGCGGAAGGATTCGCAGAAGATACGGGCCAGCGCGTAGCCAGCAAGGAAGATGCCGCTGGGCAGGTAGCGGGTGATACCGCGGCGGGTGGCGAGCCAGAGAACAAGGCCGAGCAGAAGGCCTTCCAGACCTGCCTCATACAGCGGGCTGGGGTGGCGGGGCAGGCTATCGACGTGGGGGAACACCATGGCCCACGGGAGGGTTGGATCGGCGGGTTTGCCCCAGAGTTCGCCGTTGATGAAGTTGGCCAAGCGGCCCAAAAATAGTCCAAGGGGGAGGGCGGGTACTACGCGGTCGGCGACATCGAAGGGGTTCAGGCGGTGTTTGGCCGCAAACAGCACCATGGCCAGCACCACCCCCAGAACGCCGCCGTGAAAGCTCATGCCGCCTTCCCACACGCGGAAGGGGTAGGTGGGGTCGGAGAGGAGGAGGTTGAAGCCGTAGGTGGGGAGGGCGTAGAAGGCCACGTAGCCCAAGCGTCCGCCCATCACCACGCCCAGCACCACCCAGGTGAACAGGGCGTCCAGCGCATCGGCCGTGATACCTGTCACGGGCCAGCGGGTTGCCAGCCGTTTGGCGTACCATAGGCCGCCCAGCATGCCGCCCACGTAGGCGAGGCCGTACCAGCGGATGGCGAGGGGGCCGAGGTGGAGGGCGACGGGATCGATGGCGGGAAAGGGGATCATGACGCCACTGTACGTGGCGCCATGAAGTTAATCAATATGAGTTTGTGTACTGTGGAGTTTAGATATCGTGAGTCCATGCGGGTGCGATAGGAGTGGAAAAAGATTTCTTGGAAGATTTTTCTGTTTCTTCCAGTTGAGCTAACTTTTTAGCATCGATGGGGCGGCCAGTGCGGGGGCCTGATTCTTTTTTGTAAAGAGCGCCCTCGTTGGACCAAATCTCAACGGTATGATCGAGGACTTTAATGACTTTTACAAAACTGGCCTTTGGGAAGTTTGTAGGTGGAGTATGGGGAGGAGATTTTTCCGAGAGTTCGGGTTTCCAGTTGGTGTAGTTGGGGCCGGCGTTCTGAGAGGAAGATTGTTTGGAAGGTTGGCATTTAGGTTCGGTCCAATCTTTGAAAATACCTGGAGGGAGATCGTTGATACTCCCTTTTTTAGATGGATTTGACATAAAGGTTGTGGATTGAGTGTGGTGGGATTGCGTGTGCATGGTGTTGCTTTCGTTATGAAATGAGGTTTATCAGTATACTGAAGATGTGTAGGTGTCAAGCGACAGACCTATCATGTGAAGCTGTGAGAATGCATGACGATGGGGATGTTGAGCCAGCCCTCCTTCGCCAAGGCTTCGGAGGGCATACTTCGCGATGCGAAGTATGGTGGGCCCAGCGGGACTCGAACCTGCGACCCCTGCGTTATCAACACAGTGCTCTAACCAACTGAGCTATAG
>JBAQUT010000078.1:0-10046 GCA_049297695.1 Alphaproteobacteria bacterium
ATACATACGTCAGCCGCCCCTCCCCATCCACTTCCCACAGCCAATCCGCACTGCTGCCCGCAAAATCTTTAAAACGCTTGGCACTGGCCTGCAGTTCGTCTTGGGCCGCCTTATGGGCGCTTACATCATGGGCGTGCACCACCACTTGACGCACCTGCCACTCGGCATCGGGCAACCCTTTGGCCACCACTTCCACCGCCACCCAGGCACGGCCCTTGTGGTGGTTGCGGGTCTGAAACCTGCAACTCACCTGAGCCAACGCCTTGCCTTCCAACACATCCCGCACCATGGCTTGTACGGCGGGTTTATCGTTGGGGTGCACCACATCCTCCAGCCTACGCCCTACAATCTCATCCTTCACATACCCCAACACGCGGCTGTAGGCCGCGTTGGCATAACTCACCACCCCGTCTTCATCCACAATGGCCGTCAAATCGTAGGCGGTATCCACCATCACCTTGTAGGTGCGGCTGGTGGCTTCCAAAAAGCGGGTGCGTTTTTCCACTTCCACCCGCACCGCATCCGCCCCGCTCCGCCCTTTCCACCACGCCGCCACCCCCACCATCACCAACCCCGTGCACCCCACCGCATAAGGGATAACCCCGCTCACCGCATCCCACTGCCCAATCACGCGCCACCCCCACCCACGTTGGCACGGGTTATGCTAGAACGTGTGTAAGTAAAAACAACAGGAGCATCATCCCCATGGATATCCGCATCGCCAGCTACGCCAGCAACGTGTCCGCCAACCCAAGCCCGCTCCGCGCCACAGGCGCTGGCGCCGCCCAAGGCACGCAAGCGGCCCGCGCCGTGTTCCAAAGCCTGCTGGCCCCCGCCACCCAACAAACTGCTGCCCCCGCAACGGAAGCCGCCCGCCCCGCGCAACTGGCCAGCAACCCCGATGGCCGCGGCAGCATTATCGACATCCTGGTGTAAGCACAAACCCATACCGCAGGCTAAACCAGCCCACGGCACCAATCACGCAATCACATTTTCTTCACGCGAAGGGGTGTGGCTGGAATTACCTAAAATCAGGCTCAACGGTAAAGCTACCTTCCAAACTCTTTACTGTCTCTCCTCTTTCTCCTCTAGCATGAGCGCGTAAAGACCAAAAATCCAAGCCATGTTCCCGACAAAAAACTATCAACCCATCCCTCGATTTACGATATACTTCTCTCAATTCATTAAGCTCTTTATCATCACAATCAAAATAAATAGGAATACAATTCAAAACATTTAAATAACGCTCTTCATCCCGTTTTACCTTTAAAGCTTTCTCCAAAGCCAATGTTTTAATTGCCTCATCAACCATATCTGTACCTTTCTTTACAAGTATACACTAAATGAATCATAAAGCCCTGTCAACTACCCACTTCCTATCACCTACCCCCCTACTTCATCCCCGCCCACACCCCGCAGTCCCCTTCCCGCAAACGTACTTTCAGCGTCCACTCTTCCCCGTCCAACACGCTGCTCACCACCTCCCCGTGGGCATACAGCCACGCCAGCCGCTTGCCATCGGCGGCAGGCACTACCACGTCCATGGTGCGCCAGTCTTCCTTCAAAACAGCCTCCACCGCCCGCAACAAAGCATCCACACCTTCCCCTGTCACAGCCGAAACCCCAACCGTTCCGTCACTTCCTCCTGTAACCTGCAACCTGTCACCCTGTAACCTGTCTATTTTGTTAAACGCCACAATCCGCCGCTTGTCCGCCGCCCCGATATCCCGCAACACCGTGGCCACATCGGCGGCCTGAAGCGCCCAATCCGCGTTGCTCGCATCCCGCACTTCAATCAGCACGTCGGCCATCACCACTTCTTCCAGCGTGGCTTTAAAGGCCTCCACCAACTCGTGGGGAAGGTCGGCCACAAACCCCACCGTATCCGCCAACACAATCTCCAACCCGCTGGGCAGCTCCAGCTTGCGCATCAAGGGGTCCAGGGTTGCAAACAACGCATCCGCCACCAGCGTGCTGCCTTCCACCATGCGGTTGAACAACGTGCTCTTCCCCGCGTTGGTGTACCCCACCAGCGCCACGGTGGGCATTTGGTTGCGGGTGCGGGCCCTCCGCTGCAAGTTGCGGGTTACCCCCACGTCCGCCAACTCATCCCGAAGCCGTGCAATACGTTTTTTAATCAGTGTTTTATCAATGTCCAACTGCCGTTCCCCCGGCCCCGCCGCTTTACCCGTGCCCCCGCGCTGACGCTCCAAGTGCGTCCACAACCGCACCAAGCGGCTTTGGGCGTACATCTGCTGGGCCAGCTCCACCTGCAATTGCCCCGCACGGGTACGGGCGCGGGCGGCAAAAATCTCCAAAATCAAGCCCGTTCGGTCCAACACCTTGGCATTCAGTTCCACCTCCAGCTCCCGCTGTTGGCGGGGCGAAAGCTGGGCATCCACCACACACACCTCGGCCCCCAACTCCGCCACCTTGGCCTTCAGTTCCTCCACTTTGCCACCGCCCAACAAGGTGGGCGGGTTTACTTTTTTCAACACCACACTCTCGCTGTAAACAATCTCAAGCCCCAAACTCTGGGCCAAATTCACGGCCTCGGCCAGCTTGGCGTCGGGCGTGCGCACCAACGGCTTTTCCGCACCACCTTGCCCCCGCTCCGGCGGCATTTCCACACTTACAACAAGGGCTTTTCCAACACTCACAACATCACCCTACCACAAAAAACCCCACCGAAGTGGGGCTTTGTTGAACAAAATACTACTTTTTAGTATTACCAATACAGACAGGAGAGTCTGAAGCATACACACCAGCCGCACACTTACGAGCCTGTTGATCAGTCCAAGCCCGTGGCATATCACGAACAGCCAAAACTGCACATGTCAATGCCGTAACACCATAAGCGGCGATACACGTTCCAACGACCGCCTTACGCACAGGCCCAGGATTACTCCCCATCAAAGATTTAAGACCATTTAGATTCGGCATAACACACCTCTCCCTCATTTCAAGGCAGAACAATTCCACCCTCTCTCAGTGAAAAGATAGATACGTATACCTAAAAAGTCAATAAGGGAAAATTAACTATCTTTCCCCATAAGGTCATACACACTAAACGCATCCTGCGGCATCACGGTGGCAATGGCATGCATCATTACTAACTGGGTAATACCATCCCGTGCCAAACTCAGGCACACGTCGTCGGCCCAGGTCATGGTGCCGCTTAATTTCACACCGTTGGTCAAAAACACGGTTACGGGCGCATGGCCTTTTACCAAATGCTGCATAAACGCCTTCTGCAAGGTTTTGTTGTCGGTCATATAAGGCACCTTTGTTTTTATGTTTTTTGTGGTGTTAGGGGCAATCTACCCTCCCCCATTCCTCCCCACAACCCCTCCCACCACCTTCCCGCACCACAGCGTGGCAAAACGGCACACGCCTCAGGCACCAATCTTCCCCTCACTCCTTTATATGTGCTTTGGGGAGGGGTACTGTGCCGCCATGTCGCACACGCGTTCCGGCCTTCCCCTCCTCATGCTCGGCGCCCTGGGCGTGGTGTTTGGCGATATCGGCACCAGCCCCCTGTACACCCTGCGGGAATGCTTCCACACCCTCGGCCTGCCCTTGGCCGCGCCCGAGATTATGGGCGTGCTCTCCCTCATCGTCTGGGCCTTGTTTTTGGTGGTGACGGTGGAATACGTCATGTTCGTGCTGCGGGCGGATAACCGGGGCGAAGGCGGTATTTTCGCCCTCACCGCCCTGGCCTTCAACCACGTGGATGCCGCCGACTCCCGCCTCAACAAGGTCATCCTCACCGCCGGTATGGCGGGCGCAGGGCTGTTTTACGGCGATGCCATCATCACCCCCGCCATCTCGGTGCTCAGCGCGGTGGAAGGCTTGGGGGTTGTTGCCCCCGCCTTCAGCCACAGCGTGGTGCCACTGTCCATGCTCATCCTCATCGGCCTGTTCAGCTTCCAAAAATTTGGTACGGGCAAAGTGGGCAATCTGTTTGGTCCCGTGATGCTGCTTTGGTTTGGCGTGCTGGCTACATTAGGCTTGATGCAGGTGATGAAAGAGCCAGATATCCTCCACGCCCTCAACCCCATCCACGCCCTCAACCTGTGGGTCAATCATCCGCTGCAAGCCTTTTTTGTGATGGGCTCGGTGGTGCTGGCCATCACGGGGGCCGAGGCCCTGTACGCCGACATGGGCCACTTCGGCCGTACGCCCATCCGCTTGGTATGGCTGGGGTTTGTGCTCCCCGCCCTTATTCTCAACTACTTCGGCCAAGGCACCTTGGTGCTCCACCACCCGGAAACCCTTGCCAACCCCTTCTACCTGCTGGCGCCCGAAGCCCTCCGTTTCCCCCTCGTGCTGCTCGCCACCTTGGCCACCGTCATTGCCTCGCAGGCGGTTATCTCAGGGGCCTTCTCCCTCACCTCCCAAGCCATCCAAATGGGCTACCTGCCCCGCATGACGGTGCTGTACACCTCGGCGTCGGAGGTCGGGCAAGTGTACCTCCCCGCCCTGAACGCTTTACTCCTTGTGGCCGTGCTGTTCCTCGTGGTGGTATTCCAAACCAGCAGCAATCTGGCCGCCGCGTATGGTATTGCGGTAACGGGCACCATGGTCATCACCACGCTGCTCACTGCCTTGGTGCTGGTGCGCCGCTTGGGCTGGAACCCCCTGTGGATGATTGCTTTCGTGGGCATCTTCACCACCATCGATACCACCCTGTTCCTCTCCAACACCCTCAAAATTCCCCACGGCGGCTGGTTCCCGCTGGTGTTTGGCGGCATGGTGTTTTATCTGATGCACACGTGGTACACGGGCCGCAAAGTGGCCAGCGCCCACCACGCCCACGTGTCTCCTCACCTCGATGAATTTCTGGCCCACCTCCCCAAAAAAGCCTACCGCACCCCCCAAACCGCCGTGTACCTTACCAACAACCTCAACGTGGTTCCCCCCGCCCTTACCTACAACCTGAATCACAACAACGTCATCCACGAGCAAGTCATCCTGCTTAAAATCGGCAAGGCCCGCATCCCCAAATACCCCGAAGCCGAGCGCGTGCGCCTTACGTTCCTCCCCCACGGGTTCATCGCCATCAACACCACGTTCGGCTTTATGGAACAGCCCGATGTTCCCGCTATTTTGGAACGCTGCAAGCACGATTACCACTTGGATATCGCCTACCCCCGAGCCCTCAGCTACATCCTCTCCAACCACACCTACGTGCCGTCCAACAACCCCAGCCTCACCCCCTTGCAAGAGCGCGTGTTCGTGCTGCTCCAGTCCCTCGCCCTCTCGGCCATCAGTTACTTCAAACTCCCGAGGGAACAAGTGGTGGAAATCGGCACACAGGTAGAAATTTAATACATCCTCTTGAAATATTACAAACCCATACTTATCTTTAGGTTATGTCATCACAACCCAAAACATTTGAAGAACAAGTTGCGGCCCTCCATAACCGCATATATCGTTTTGCCTTAAATCTTACACTCGGCAACCAAGATAAAGCTCAAGATATCGCCCAAGAGGTGATGGCAAGGGCATTTCTAAACAAAGACAAATTTACCGAAGGAACCCGTCTTGATTCATGGTTGTTCAAAATCGCACAAAATTTTTGGTTAGACCAACTTCGTAAAAAGTCCCACGAAGCTGAAGATCCTAAAGGTATCTATGCGAGTAACGCCACATCTCCTGATCACTCGGATTCGATGACGGAACAACGCGAAATAGCAGAATCCTACGATGCTATTACCAACCAAGAGCAAAAAGAAGTCTTTCGTTTGGTACTTCTTGAAGGCCTATCTTATGCTGATGTTGTAGAAAAACTAGGCATCCCTCTCGGAACCGTCATGAGTCGGTTAAATCGCGCGCGCAAGGCCTTTAAAGAGCACTATGAAAGATCCACCCAAGGTTCCACAGCCCTCACCCCTTCTCAAGCTGCACCTGCCTCTTCCAAAAAACCCCATACTCCAAAAACAAAAACGAGGCCCAAAGACCCCAAACCCGATCTGTAAATCTAACTTTAAAACCTACTCCCCCCATCCAGAAATATTTGTTTTGAAGACAACTCCAACCCATCCTCATGTGGTGGCAAACGCCCCTCCAGTTCTGCCAGTTTATTTTCAACTACCCGCAATCTCTCTGCTCGAGTGTCACGCTCTACCTTCAAAGCATGAATCCTCGTAAAAGCCTCTTTCATCCACGTTTCATTGGCCTGAGTTCGTACCCTATCCGTTTTACCAACATTCGTATTTAACTTTCTTCCCACCATCAAATCAGCATGTACATTATCTTGTTCGTGCGCACTCAAATACGGCCACAGTTTAACCAACATCTGGCCTTCTGTTTCTTGGCCCGTTACTGGAAACGTATCTTTTAAGTCCAACTGACGCCCCAACATGCCGCTTATTCTAAGATAGTGTCTATAAAATAAATGTATAGAACCAATTTCTATACAAGACATCCATGATTGATCACCACATCCCAACGCGCATGATAAGTTCTCTTGACTCATCCTCTTCGCATATCTTAGCATCTTCATCCACCGCCCCATCGCCTCATTCCCCACCATCCGTACATGGGCCTCATAGGCTTCTTTGGCATTATACTGGATGGGAATAGGGAATATCCCATCCACAAACGCCATAAAACGCTCATCACAATACACATTTACCAACGCCGAAGTGTGTTTGTACTGCATAGCCTCTCTCCCTCATGAGGGATGCATGTATACCCTGAAAGACTTTCTATCAAGCCCCCATCCCCACAGGCCCGTCAATCCGGGCATCCACGGCCAGGCTTTTCAGCTTGCGGTGCAAGGCGCTACGCTCCATCCCCACAAAGTCTGCCGTGCGGCTTACATTGCCACCAAAACGCATCAACTGGCTGGTCAGGTAGTTCTTCTCAAACAGCTCGCGGGCTTGGCGCAACGGCATGGTCACGGCGGCTTCCATCACGTTGTCGCTCACCACGTCGCCTTTGGTCAGTTCGGGAGGCAGCATGTCGGGCACAATCATTTTGCCCGCGTGCATAATAATCAGCCATTCGCACAGGTTTTTCAGCTGACGGATGTTCCCCGGCCACGTGTAGCTGGTCAACACCGCCATGGTGGGGGGCGCAATGCGGGGCATGCTCTCGGCATCGGGCGCCAACACCTTCAAAAAGTGCTGAACCAACGTCGGGATATCCACACTCCGTGTCCGCAACGCTGGCATCACAATGGGCACCACGCTCAAGCGGTAATAAAGGTCGGCCCTAAATTGCTGGGCGTCAATCAACGGCTTCAGCTCTTTGCTGGTGGACGATATCACGCGCACATCCGCCTCCGCAGGCAACCCGGTGTTAGGGTCGGGGATGGTTCCATCCTGCAAAAACTTCAGCATCCGCGCCTGCATGGCGGGCTTTAAATCAGTCACTTCGTCCAAAAACAACGTGCCGCCACGGGCTTGAGCCACAATGGTGCTCAAGGCACTTTCAAAGGTGCCTTCGCTCACCGCCCCAGGGGATAACACCACAAACGGGCGGTCCGCACGGCGACTGCTTTTGTGGATAATCCGCGCGGCAATCTCTTTCCCCGTACCGTTTTCGCCGGAAAGCAAAATACGGCTGTCCCCCGGGCTCACCTGCTTCACGGTTTGGCGCACGGTGGCAATTTCGCTAGAAACCCCCAACAACTCCTGAATCTCACCGCTTTTGGCGCGCAGCAAATAGTTTTCCTTGCGCAACTGGCTTTCGCGGATGGCACGGCCCACGGTCAGCAACAAGCGCTCCACACCGGGGGGTTTTTCAATAAAATCGTAGGCGCCTTTCTGGGTAGCTTGCACGGCAGTTTCAATGGTGCCGTGGCCGCTGATCATAATAATGGGCAAATCCGGCACGCGGCGCTTCAGGCGGCTCAACACTTCCAACCCGTCCATGCCTTCCATCCAAATGTCCAGCAGTACCAAGTGGGGCACGCGCTCGCTCACGCTGTCTAACCCTTGCTGGCCATTTTCGGCAAACCGAATGTGGTAACCGTCGTCTTCCAAAATGCCGGCAATGCTGCTGCGCACATCGGCTTCGTCGTCCACAATCAAAATCTCAAATTTGGTGGGCTTAACCTGCAACGGGTTCGGGTTCATGGCGCATCTCCTTGTCATGTGGCGCGGTCGGCTTGCGGGAGAAGGTCAGTTCCACCAGCGTCCCACCTTCGGGGCGCCGCAGCAACCGTACCGTACCATCGTGCTCATCCATAACCTTGCGCACAATGGCCAACCCTAAGCCGGTCCCCCCCTTGCGGGTGGTCACGTAGGGGTCAAACAGTTTTTCAACCTCCACGTCGGGCGGCAATCCTTTGCCGTTATCCGCAACCGATACCTGCAGCTTATCATCCTGTGTCTTCCTGACAACAAGTGTGACTTTTCCTTGGTCAGTCTTCTTCCCTTTTGGCCCTCCCGTTACAGGTTCGGGGCGCTCTTCTACCGCATTTACGGCATTTTCCAACACATTCACCAACACACGGTTCACCTGCCCACGGTCACATTCCATGTCGGCATCGCGGCCTTTCACAGCGTAGGTCACGTCAAAGTCAATGCCTTTCCGCCCGCCTTTTTGCAGCACCACAGCCTTTTCCACCAAGTCAACCAGGTTTTCGGTCTGGAACACCGCCGTCGGCATCCGCGCAAAATCGCTAAACTCGTTGGTCATTTTCCGCATGTCTTCGGTTTGCTGCACAATGGTGGCGGTTAATTGGGCAAACAGCTCACGGTCTTCTTCGGGCAGCTTATCCAAATACCGCCGCCGCAAGCGCTCGGCGGAAAGCTGGATGGGCGTCAGCGGGTTTTTAATCTCGTGGGCCAGCCGCCGCGCCACATCCCGCCATGCCGCCAACCGCTGAGCCCCTATTAAAGGTGTAATATCGTCGCAGGTCATCACCACGCTACCTACTTTGCCGCCTTCCACGTAGTTGGGCACCATGCGCACCAGCAAGGTTTTGGTGTCGCCTTCCTCGGCAGATAACTTCACCGTCCGCTGCCCCAAAGGCCGTGGATTGGCCACAAAAACCTTCCATTCGGCGTCCAGTTCGGGGCTTGTTTTGGACAGTTTCATGCCTACCTTGGCCCCCAACATGGCCATGGCGGCACGGTTGGCGTTTTTCACTTCTCCATGGGCATCCACACCCAGCACGGCGGCGGTTACCCCTGTCAACACCGCCTCCATCTGCTTGCGGCGCTCATCCAACTCCCTGTTTTTCCGCTCCACCAACTCCCGCTGGGTTCCTAACTGGGTCGTCATGCGGTTAAAAGCTTGGGTTAACACCCCAAGTTCGTCGTCATCGTTGGGGGTTAAGCGAACATCCAAATCTCCCGCGCTTACGCGGTTGGTGCCGTGCACCAACGCCGTAATGGGGCGTACAATCTTGTTGGCTAATCTTATACCAATCCACACCGCCCCCGCCAACGTGGCCGCCGCCATCAGCCCCAGCATCAGGCTTACAATCCAGCGTATCCGCCCCCGTTCTTTCAACAAATTCTCGTATTCCACAAACGCTTCGTTGGTCTGGTTCACACGGGCCAAAATGGCGGGGTTCATCCACCGCTGGCCCACCAGCCACGTGCCGTTACCGGCAGGGGCTACGGCCACCACACGGCCTTCGTCCACATGGCTCATCACGTTGCTGCTGGCCACAGGGCTTTTAATAAACCCCAGCACCTCGGCATTCAGCCCCGCCACCCCCAAGGCGCTGCCTTGGTTCAAAATGGCCCCTTCCGAGTCCACCAGCACCAAATCATCCAAACGGTGCTGCTCCATTTGCCCGCGCAACCAGTCGCGCATGGCGGTGCCATCCAGCAACCACGGCCTGTCGCGCACCATGGGCTCTTGCACCAAGGCTTGCAGCTCCAGCACCAATCCCCGTTCGCTTTCCGCCAAATAGGCTTCGCTCACCTGCAAACTGCCTTCCAAGGCGCGGTTTACCTTGGCGCTAAACCAGCTTTCAATCCCCATGTTCAGCAAATACACGGCCAACACCACCACCAACACGGCCGGAGCCACCGCCAAGATGCTAAAAATCCCCAGCAGCCGCACATGCAGTTTACCTC
>JBAQUT010000079.1:0-9410 GCA_049297695.1 Alphaproteobacteria bacterium
GCCCTCTATGGCTGGTCCTGCGAAGCTTCTGGAAGAAGCGCAGCAGGAAATCATGGTATGGAAAGACAAAGCCTACCGCCAAGCCGCCGAAGCCGACAATGCCCGCCGCCGCGCCGGACAGGATGTGGAGAACGCCCGCAAATTCGCCCTGCAAGCCTTTGCAAAAGATTTACTCCCCATTGCCGACAATCTCCTCCGCGCGCTGGATGCCCCCCAAGGGAATGAAGCTGCCCTCCGCCAAGGCGTCACCATGGTGGCCGCCGCGCTGGAACAAACCTTCTCCCGCCACGGTATCACCAAGGTCAAGGCCGAGGCTGGCCTTCCCCTCAACCCCGAGCACCACCAAGCCATGAGCCACGTGCCCAGCCCCCACCCTCTCCACACCATCGCGGCGGAACTCCAAGGCGGCTATACCCTCCACGACCGCCTCCTCCGCCCCGCCATGGTCACCGTCAGCAATGGAGAGCAACACTCATGACTATATCCATGTCCACCCTTTCTCATATTGACAACCTGGCTGATTGCGTGGCCGTCCGTCATGAGGTTTTCGTTGTGGGGCAAAACATACCCCACAACTTAGAACAAGATGGGAAAGACACCCAAGCCCCCACATTCCATGTTGTAGCAAAAGATGGAACCACGCCCGTTGGTACGGCACGTGTTGTGTTCCCCAAACCTAACCAAGCCAAAATAGGTCGTATGGCCGTACTGGAATCTCAACGCGGCAAAGGCATTGCCAAGCTTCTCATGGCCGAAGTCTTAAAAGAACTTGAACGCCGCAACATACCTTTCGCAGCCCTCAGCGCACAAAAGTACGTCGCAAACCTCTATGAACATTTTGGTTTTGAAGTGGTGGGTGATGAGTACATAGAAGCGGGCATCCCTCATGTTTACATGACAAAGTCGCTTACCAAGGAGGTATCCCGATGACCAGCTCCCTCGACGCCGCCTACCTCTCCGCCGTCCTGCTGGCAGGTGCTTTGATGCGGGAACAACATCCCAAAGGGAAAGATGCCATGGCCCTGAAAGACGCCATCGCCAAAGCCCTTACCCACCCCGACACCATGAAAGATACCCTGTTTGCCAAAGCCTGGAGCCAACGGAAAGATTTTATGAAAATCAAACTTGCGGGCGAGACTGGCGAGCTTATAAGTAAGCATGCATCCATCCTCACCGAAACCAACATAAATACTCTGTAAACCACTTTTTCAACCAAACCAAACAACCTCAAACCCAAGGAGAATAACCATGAGTAAAGTTATCGGAATCGATCTCGGAACCACCAACAGCTGCGTCGCCATCATGGATGGTGCCGACACCAAGGTGATTGAAAACAACGAAGGCGTGCGCACCACCCCCAGCATCGTGGCCTTTGCGAAGGATGGCGAGCGCCTCGTCGGCCAATCCGCCAAACGCCAAGCCATCACCAACCCCGAGAACACGCTGTACGCCTTCAAACGCCTCATCGGCCGCCGGTTCGATGACGCCATGGTGCAAAAGGCCCTCAAAAACAGCCCCTTCAAAATCGTGAAGGGCGATAACGGCGACGCATGGATTAACGCGGGCGGCAAAAACATGTCTCCGTCGGAAATCTCCGCCATGGTGCTCCAAAAAATGAAAGAAACAGCCGAAAGCTACTTGGGCGAAAAAGTCACCCAAGCCGTCGTCACCGTACCCGCGTACTTCAACGATGCCCAACGCCAAGCCACGAAAGATGCAGGCAAAATCGCAGGGCTGGATGTGTTGCGCTTGGTGAACGAACCCACCGCCGCTGCCTTAGCCTACGGCTTTGGCGAAGATAGCAAAGGCCACAAAACGGTTGTTGTTTACGATTTGGGCGGCGGTACGTTCGACGTGTCGGTGCTGGAAATCGGCGACGGCGTGGTGGAAGTCAAATCCACCAACGGCGATACATTTTTGGGCGGCGAAGACTTCGACGACCGCATCATCACATGGCTCGCCGACGAGTTCAAAAAGTCGGATGGTATCGATCTCCGCAACGATAAATTGGCCCTCCAACGCCTGAAAGACGAAGCCGAAAAAGCCAAAAAAGAGCTGTCGTCTTCCACCACGACGGATATCAACCTCCCCTTCATCACAGCGGATGCCTCCGGTCCCAAACACCTGAACATCAAACTCACCCGCGCCAAGCTGGAACAATTGGTGGGCGACTTGGTGGAAAAAACGCTGGAACCCTGCAAAGCCGCCTTGAAAGATGCCGGCATCAAAGCGTCGGACATCCACGAAGTGGTGCTGGTCGGCGGCCAAACCCGCATGCCCTTGGTGCAAGCCACCGTGCAAAAGTTCTTTGGGAAAGAACCCCACAAAGGCGTCAACCCCGACGAAGTGGTGGCCATCGGTGCCGCCATCCAAGGCGGTATTTTGAAGGGCGACGTGAAAGACGTTCTGTTGCTGGACGTCACCCCCCTCAGTTTGGGGATCGAAACCTTGGGCGGCGTGTTCACTCCCCTCATCACCCGCAACACCACCATTCCCACCAAAAAGAGCCAAGTGTTCTCCACGGCGGCGGATAGCCAACCCGCGGTCACCATCAGCGTGTACCAAGGCGAACGCCCCATGGCCACCGACAACAAACTGCTCGGCCAGTTTAACTTGGAAGGCATCCCCCCCGCCCCCCGCGGCGTGCCCCAAATAGAGGTGACGTTCGACATCGACGCCAACGGCATCGTGAATGTCAGCGCAAAGGACAAAGGCACCAACAAAGCCACCAACATCGTCATCAAGTCCGATGGTGGCCTCTCCGATGCCGACGTGGAACGCATGGTGAAAGAAGCCGAAGACAACGCCAAAGCCGACGCCGAGAAAAAAGAAGCGGCCGAAACCCGCAACACTGCCGAAGCCATGGTAACCAGCACGGAAAAGGCGCTAAAAGACCACGGCGACAAAGTCTCCGCCGAGGTAAAAACCAAAATCGAAACCGCCCTGAAAGACGTGCAAGAGGCCTTGGCCAAAACCGACACCTCTCCCGCCGATCTGAAAACCAAAACTGACGCCCTCACCGAAGCCAGCATGGAACTTGGCAAAGCCATGTACGAGGCCGCCGCGAAGGATGAGGAAAGCAAAGGCACCGGAGACGACGGCAAAACGGTGGATGCCGAGTTTACCGACGACAGCACCAGCAAAAAAGAGTAAGGTGCACACCATGAACGCGGGATTATGGGCAATCGCACTGGGTATGGCAGGGCTTGTAGCTCTGCCTGCCCACGCCGAATCCTACCTCTCCCGCTACAGCAGCGGCGGCAGCATCTCCAGCCACTACGGCAGCGGCAGCTACTCCACAGGCTCTGGCAGCGGCTATGTGTATTACGGCGGCCCCCATGGCAGCATCGAGCGCAAACACGGAACCACATGGAACCAATACCAAACCAACCTCCGCAAAGCCCGCGCCAACGCCCATGCCTCCGCATGGAATTTTCCCCTGCAAAACACCTGGGCCAGCCGCCAGTACATTGCTTGGACAGGCACCGTCCCCGGCGGCTACTCCAACAGCCCCTGCGGCACTTACTCCCGCGCCCCAACGTCCTGCCGCGTGGGCACCACCCGTTACAACCCAGCCCTCCACGGAAGCCGCTAACATGACAGCCCAACCCACCCTCAACATGCCCCTACCGGCCGACACCCAAAACATGCTGAACATCGTGCGCTTTGCCTACGAAATCGGTGCCGCCCGCCACAAACCCCGCAGCTGGCAATACAACCTGAACGAAACCATGGCTAACGTGGCCGAGCACTGCTACCGCGTTACCTTCCTCGCCATGATGCTGGCCACCATGGAAAACGCCGATCCCTTCCGCACCGCCGTCATCGCCATGGTGCACGATACCGACGAAATCCGAGGCATGGATCTCACCCCCTACCAAAAACCCTACATGAAGCTGGACAGCGACAAAGCCGTCACCGACACCTTCACGGGAACCCCCTTCGCCAACCTCTGCCTCTCCCTGTTCAAAGAGTACAAGGCGAAAGAAAGCCCCGAAAGCTTGTGCGTCAAAGATGCCGACATTCTGGACGCCGTGCTGGAACTCATGGAAATCACCGAACGCGGCAGCAAATATCTGGAAAAAATCCAACACGACATGATGACCATCCGCCGCGAATCCCTCCGCACCGAAAGCGGCAAAAAAGTGTTCGATGCCATCGCCAGCGGCCACGTCGGCCCCTGGGATTGGTTCCTCAAAGGCCCCAGCACCTTCAAGGATGGCACTTATGGCAAATAAACAATCCACCACCCAGCGTCATGCCCGCGAAGGCGGGCATCCAGGGCTGGAGGCACGGCTGGAAGCCATAGAATACCGCAACCAAAAGGTTGAATCCGACAAAGCGTGGGAAACTTCCCTCACCCGCCGCATCACCATCTCTGTCATCACCTACATTACCGCATGTTTTATCCTTTCCATGATTCTCATACCAAACTGGTATCTTGTTGCCATCGTGCCAGTTTGCGGTTACTGGCTTTCCACACTTTCACTCCCCATGGTTCGCATATGGTGGCAATCAGGTAAATAACCATGCCCGACTACTACAAAACCCTCGGAGTCGACAAATCCGCCAGCGACGCGGACCTCAAGGCGGCATATCGTAAGAAGGCCATGGAGTTCCATCCGGATCGCAACAAAGCGAAAGACGCCGAAGCCAAATTCAAAGACATCAACGAAGCCTACGACGTCCTGAAAGACCCCCAAAAAAAGGCGGCGTACGATCGTATGGGCCACTCCGCCTTCACCCAAAACGGCGGCGCGGGCGCAGGCAATCCCTTCGGTGGCGGCGGCAACCCCTTTGCAGGCCGTGGCGGCCAACAAGGCGGCGGGTTTGAGTTCAACGGCAACATGGAAGACCTGTTCGAAGATATTCTGGGCGGTATGTTCGGCGGTGGCGGCGGCCAGCAGCAAACCCGCCGCAGCCGTACGTCTCGCGGTGCCGACTTACGCTACGATATGGACCTCACGCTGGAGCAAGCCTATAAAGGCCATAAAACCAGCATCAGCTTCCCCAGCCAAAAACCCTGTGGCACGTGCGAGGGCAACGGGGCCAAAAAAGGTACCAAACCCACCACGTGCGAATCCTGCCACGGAAGCGGCAACATCCAGTTCCGCCAAGGGTTTTTCAGCATGAGCCGCACCTGCGGCGATTGCGGCGGCACGGGCCAAATGGTGAAAGACAAATGCCCGGATTGCAAAGGCAGCGGCCGCACCCACCAAACCCGTAAGCTGGATATCACCATCCCCGCAGGGGTGGAAACCGGCACCCGCCTCCGCCTGCAAAGCGAGGGTGAAGCGGGCACAGCAGGTGGCCCGGCAGGCGACCTGTTCGTGTTCCTTTCCGTCAAACCCCACCCGCTGTTCGAGCGCCAAGGGCCCGACCTGATGATGGACGTCCCCCTCTCGGTGTTCGATGCCTTGCTGGGAACCGAGTTGAATATCCCCACGCTGGACGGCCAAACCACCAAGGTCAAAGTGCCGGAAAACACCAGCCCGGATACCCTGCTCCGCGTGCGCGGCAAAGGCATGAGCCACCTCAACAACCCCCGCCAGCATGGCGACCTTCTCCTCAACATCAACGTGGTCATGCCCGACAAACTCAGCAAAGAGCACAAACACACTCTCGCCGAACTCCGCGACGCCATCACCCAACCCGCCCAAGCCAAATCATTCCTGAAAAAACTCAGCGACTTCTGGTCCAAATAGCATTCACACGCTGTAAGACAAGTAACTTTCGTTTTGCACAACTGTGGCCACATGAGAGCGGGTGCAGGGGGTGCAACCCCCTGCCGCCCACAGGGCGTCATTACAGCAAAGCTGTTGGTCTCCGCTACGCTTCGGCTCCAGAGAGCACGGCCCCGCAAACGATACAGATACCCCCAACGCTTCCGCCGCGCGCAACCTGGACCCGTAGGGCAACGCACTTGCGTAATCCAGTGCAGGCCTTTCACAAAGCCGCAACATTAAAGTATCCAAAGTAAAACCCCCTCAGGGGTTCTTTAACATCAATTACTCTCCACAAACCGCTTGCGCACTTCGTCCCATTCTTCCGCCGCACGCTCGGCCACGGCAGGGTCAAGCCCCAACCAGTCCGCCATCCGTTTTCCAGCTTCCAAGGCTTCCACTTCGCCTCCCACGGGCAACACATCCATAAACGCCCGCCGTACCACTCTCGCACCTTCCGTGTAGTCCATTGTCGTACCCCCCATGTTGTTCACACGTTGCACGCTTCCAGTCTACCTATGGATAAAAATACATTATATTTCCAAGCCATAACCAAGGCTACCGCTCTAAAACGTATACGTCAAGATACTTTCTTACCCACCCACGGACACACCTCCGCCACCCCACACTCTCCGCATTTGGGCGCCCGCGCCGTGCACGTATAACGCCCGTGCAGTATCAACCAATGGTGGGCATCTTTCCCAAACTCAGCCGGTATCAGCTTCAGCAAGTCCCGCTCCACATCCAGAGGTTTTTTGCCCTTGCTCAACCCCAACCTGTGCGCCACCCGAAACACATGGGTATCCACCGGCATCACCGCCTCGCCCCACAAACAGTTCAACACCACGTTGGCGGTTTTGCGTCCCACACCGGGCAAACTCTCCAAATCCTCGCGGCTGCGGGGAACTTCTCCCCCAAACACCTCCATCAACCGGGCGGATAGCCCCATCACGTTCCGCGCCTTGGCGTTGCAATAATTGATGCTTTTGATATACCCCAACACCCCCGCCTCGCCCAATGCCAACATCTCGGCAGGGGTTTTCACCACGTCAAACAAGGGCTTTGTGGCCTTGTTCACGCCTTTGTCGGTCATCTGGGCACTTAACACCACCGCCACCAACAACTGATACGCGTTCCCGTACGCCAATTCCGTGCTCGGCGCAGGGTGAGACTCCCTCAACCTCTCAAAAATCACCCTCACCCGCGCCTGCTTGGCCTGAAGGCCCTTTACCCCAGCCATAGCATCACCATCAGGTGCAACGCCCCCACCATCACGCAAAACACCGCCATCCACCCCAACACCCGCACCAACTCGTCATCCCGCAGCGATACATGGGCCATGGTGGCCGCCACAGGTATGGTCATCATGGCCGTAAACCCGCCCAAACCCTGCAACGGCGCCATGGTCCATTCGGGCCGCAACAACGCCGCCGTCAGCCACGCCGCACCTCCTACCAACCCCAAAGGGTATCCCAACATCACCCGCAACCATTTGCCGTAATGAATCTTCATCAACACCACGCCATTGGCCACCACCCCCAACACCACACTCCACCACACCAACCTGTCCCAATTGTCCAAGAACACAGGCGTCACATCTGCCAAACGGTAGTACAACACCGCCGCCAATCCCTCCCGCACCACACGCCCCAGCACATACGCCAACCATGCCGCAGGAAGTATAAACACCAACATGCCCAACATTTTTTTATTCCATGTTTTGTTCAGCAGGGTTTTTTCTTATTAAACTTCGAGGAGTTTCAACAATCAACCGCTGCCCTGTTAAAACAGATATAGCTACCAACATATCAAATCCAGCAATAACGTCTTTAAAATTCATATTTTCGTATTTCGAAATGGCTGATTGGGTCATACCTAGTTTTGCAGCCAATTCTACTTGCGTCCAACTCTGCTTTAAACGCGCACTTTTTATAAATTGCGCCGAGATTTCCTTAGCAACTTCTTGAGGTGTTCCTGAAATTACATTCCCAGATTTCTCATCCATTCCCGTCAAGCTAGTGGACGATTTTGCCCGCATCATCCGAATATGTGTCATACTTTAAATCTCCCACGCACACCTGTATACCACCCTATCAATCGCGTCAACCCATCCTTCAACTCCGTGCTCGGCGCCCACCCCACAGCCGCCTTCAGCTTGCTGGTGTCAGCGTAGGTTTTGTAAACCTCTGTGGGCGGCCATGGCTTGTTGTCCACCACAGGCTCACGCCCCACCACCTCACCCATCACGCGCACAAAATCGGTCATTTTGATGGGGTTCTGGTTCCCCAAATTATACACCTCATGCCCTCGCGCAGGCTTCACAGGCATCAGCCGCACCACGGCCTCCACAATGTCGTCAATGTAGGTAAAATCCCGCCATAAATCGCCGCTGTTGTACAACGGTATGGCCTTCCCCTCCATCACCGCCTCGGCAAACAACAGCGGGCTCATATCGGGCCGCCCCCACGGGCCATACACGGTGAAAAACCGCATCCCCGTGGCCACAAACGCCCCCTCGCTGCCCTTAAATTGATGCACCCACGCCTCGGTCACCAACTCGTCCGCCACCTTAGTGGCCGCGTACAGGCTTTGGGGATGCATCACCGCATCATCCTCGCAAAACGGAACCTTCTCGTTCCCCCCGTACACGCTGCTGCTGCTGGCATACAACAGGTGTTCCAATCCTCCATACTGCTCCTGCAACGCCTTGCACGCCGCCAACATGTTAAAATGCCCTGTCAAATTACTGTCCAAATACACCCGCTGATGTTTCAATCCGTACCGCACGCTGGCCTGCGCCCCCACATGCACCACATGGCTAGGCTTGGCGCGCAACACCAACGCCAAAACCCCCTCCGCATCCGCCAAATCCAGTTTGGTAAACTCAAAGCTCCCGCCCAACCCCCTCAATGCCTCCAACCGCAGGGTCTTCAACGCGGGGTCGTAATAATCGTTCAGGTTGTCCATCCCCACCACGCGCCACCCATCCCCCAACAACCTCTTGGCCACACTAAACCCTACAAACCCCGCCACACCTGTTATCAGCGCGGTTTTCATATTACTTTCCTTTCAACCCCGCCGCCGTTTCTAAAATGTACGGCTTCAACAACGGAGCAATGTACGGGTCTTGCAACGCAAAGTATAAGTTCGCCATCTGGAACCCCACCTTATCGCCGCAGTCAAAGCGCTTGCTGGTACTCACATATCCATAAAACCCGTCTTTTGCGGCCACCTGGTGCATGGCATCGGTCAGTTGAATTTCTCCACCTTTCCCCACCACCCCACGGGCCAAATGCTCCATATGGTCCGCCGTCAACACATAACGGCCAATCACCGATAAATTGCTCGGAGCATCTTCCGGCTTGGGTTTTTCCACAAACCCCTTGGCCGCCGCACGGCGGTTAGCAACACCTCCCACCAAGTCCAAAATCCCATAATTTTGGGTGCGCTCACGAGGCACTTCCTCGCACAACACCACGCTTTTGCCGGTTTCGTTGTAAATCTCAATCATTTTAGAAAGGCTGTTTTCCACATCTGTGCACATCACGTCGTCGGGCAGCAGCACGGCAAACGGCTCGTCCCGCGTTATCCCCGCCGCACACCAAATGGCATGGCCCAAACCCTTGGGTTCCCCTTGGCGAGTGTAATAAATGCGGGCGTCTTTGGGGAGTATTTTTTCCACACTCT
>JBAQUT010000080.1:0-7943 GCA_049297695.1 Alphaproteobacteria bacterium
AGTTGTATAACTTTTTGAATGTAGAGAAGGGGGTTGAGGGGGCGTAGCCCCCTCACGCCGCAAGGCGTCATTCCAGCGAAGGCTGGAATCCAGGGCTTACGCCACCAATCTCAACAAATTTACCTCGCTGAAGCGCCGCGCAAGCGGGTGAACTCAGGTTAATACAACACCTCCTGATAACTGTACTTCCCACCCTCCAACTCACCCAACGCCCCGCCATCTACCTCGCCCAAACGCAGCAAGCGGGGGCCGGTGGGGTCGGCCAGCACAAAGGCACTGCCTTTCAGGTTCAAGGCATAATCGGTGGCCGTGCGGGGCAACGCCACCCCCACAAACGCATGTTCGGTCACATACACCATGGTCAGGCGGGTTTTGGGGAAAAGCCCCCGCAACAACGCCAGCAACGCCACGCTTTTGGTGTCACAATCCCCCTTGTTTCCCAACAACAAGCCGTACGGGGTTTGAAAGCCCGCCCCATTGCTGGTGGCCCGGTTACCCAACAGGTCATACGGGATACTCTGCAAAAACCCCATCACAAAATCCACCACCTCGCGGGGCTGCATCCCCCGCGTGGCTTGCCGTATGGCCGCCTGCACTGGCGCCAACGCAGGCCCATACCGCTGCACAATCCGCTTGTGGTCGGGCATCACGTAGCCATCCCCCGCACGGGTGTAAAAATGGTCATACAAGTACGCCTCCAAGGCCTTGTCCCGCACGCCGTTCATGGCATCCACATGGCGCTTGGCCACACCTTGGGCCAACACATCAGGCGTGGCCTCGGCCTCCACCTCAAAACCATTATACGTGCGCTTTACGGCCAACTTCATCGTGGAAGTACTCTTGGTGCGGGCATAGCTTTCCACGGCCTGAAATGCCGCATCGTTCATAGCCGTATTATCAAACGCCGCAAACTCCTGCTGGCCCCGCCGCAAATCCTCCACCGGCAACGTAAACGCCAAACGGCGCTCCACCGCACGCGCGTCTTTCCACACATAATCAAACCGCACCGCGTTGCCGTACACCCGGGTTTTAAAGCCCAGCTGCTGGGCCTGCACGGCGCCGCACACCACCAGGGCCACCACGAAAAAAAATCTTGCAATCCAAATCATCTTACCTATTATAGATACCAATGCAAACAACGCACGCCCGATTTAGCACTTTTAGCCATTATTGGCGCTAATTCGTATCGGCGTGTTGCAGTAAGTTTCCAGGTTCTTTCATCAAGCAAACCACAAAACCCACGCAACCCGCCCAAGGCGTATGTGTTTGTGTGTTTAACAAATGAAAGAAAATCCCATGCTCATCCCCGAAATCAAACTCCAATCAATCGATGATATCCGCCAAAAAGCGGTACTCATCGTCCAAAGCTACCCTACCGAGGATGCAAGTCTTGACCCCTGCATCATCACATCCACCCTCCTCAAAGCCAACACCATCCTTCAAGGCCCGCTGCGACGAACCGATTACACCCGCAGCCAGCTCCAATCCATCAGCAAACGGCTATTCGATATCTACGATGTAAGCCACGATGCCCAAGAAATGATGTATTTGGTTGATAGTACCCTTGCTACCTTAAATGGCCCCAAACCTCAACCTCGACGCAAGGTATCCTCACCAAGCTATTCGTTTGTAACTAACCCTCGCGGCTGGGAAAACCCCGATATGGCCGACTAAAGCTGTTCCCATAATGTGCTAGCCAGAGCCGAAAATGGGTTTTGGCGAGAACGACAGCTGCCGTGTACGTGCTGGTACACAAAGCTGGCGCAGCGCAGACAAAAACTATTTGCAGGCATGGCTAGTAAAATTTGGGAATAGCTTTAAAACGCCGCCGTGTCCGCCAGCCGCTTCTGGATTTCCTCCAGCTGGCGGGCCAGCGGCAGTTGGCCGATATCTTTCAGCAAGGCCTCTTTGTCTTCGGGGCCAAACTGGTGCAGCAACACGCGCAGGCGGGCTTCATCAGTCACAGGCTGGGGAGTGGCTGGCAGGGCAATGGGGGCTATGTCGGCTTGGGTCAGTTCGGTAAGCTGCCACAACCCGCCCGGCCCGTTGAAATACAATGGCAAGCCTATTTGGGCGGCTTGGGTGGCATCCACGCTTAATTTATCGCACACGGGGGCTGCGCTGCCGGCTTGCAACCATTGCAGAGAGCTAAACACGCGCCACAGGTCGGCCGCCGTGAGGCCTGCCACGCTGCCCGCTTTTTGGCTGGTAAACCAGTTGTCGCAGGGCATTTGGGCCCCTTTTACTTCCCAGCGGCGGGTGGGAGAATCCAAATACGGTTGCCACGCCGCCCCCGCCACGGTGGTGGCGCTTACGGTGTAACCGTTGGTATCGGATGGCGTTATGGCCAACCACCCCGTTTCATCGGGGTGCTGGTAATACACCACGCCCGTGGCGGGGGTGTATAACACCAGGCCGGGGTAAGGTAGGCCATCAACTTGCACCACGCCGCTGGCATCCCGTTGCAGGGTGACGGGGCTGCCCGCCATGTCGTACGTTAAGCGTAAGCCTGTGGAGGGGGTTTCAGGTTGAGGCGGCATAGGTAGGGTTGCAGGGCTTTCGGCCACAGCCGTTCCCGCCACCCAAAGCCCTGCCGCTGCGGTTAAAATCCTGAACTTCATAGGGCGCACTGTAACCTCTTGACTTTTCCAACGCAAGAGGCCAAAACCCACCCGTAAACTTAAAGTCAACGTAAGGAGACCACTCTCATGGCCAAAGTCGATTGCATCACCGTCCGTTTGGGCAACATCATTGATTACGATGGCAAATTGTGCCGCGTGGTGAAAACCGACCACGTGACCCCCGGCCGCCGTATGGCCGTGGCGCACATCCAAATGAAAGACATCCGCAGCGGAATTAAATACGAACAACGCTACAACAGCGGCCAAATGGTGGAAAAAGTAACGCTGGAAAGCAGCAAAATGCAGTACCTGTTTGCCAACGGCGACAAATACACCTTTATGGACCAAGCCAGCTACGAGCAATACGACATTGATGCCGACGTGATTGGCGATGAGCAAGTGAAATGGCTCTCCGAAAACATGGAAGTGCAAGTGGATATGTTTGAAAACACACCTGTATCTGTCACCTTGCCCGCCAAGGTGGAAGGCGTGATTACCGAAACCGATGCCGTGGTGAAAGGCCAAACCGCCAGCGGGAGCTTCAAACCCGCCAAACTGGCCAACGGCGCCAGCATTATGGTGCCCCCTTACATTACCGAGGGCACGGTGGTGATTATCAACACGGCCGACAGCAGCTTTGTAAGCCGCGCCTAAGTTATGAGCACAAACCCCAAAGCCACCCTTATCCGCAACACCTGCAAAGCCCTGTCGGCCACGTTCCGGCGGGCCTTTGGCGAGGCAAGCCGCACGCTGGTCAACCCCAGCGCCACGGTAGCTATTCGGGATGGCTTGGTGGTTAGCCTCCAGCAACTCATCAAAGCCGAACTCTCCAAAAGCAACATTCCCGTGGTTACCCCCACGGATTCCGTGCCCGAAGGCGCCCATTGGCTGGTGGAACCCTTGGGCGGCCGCCGCAACTTTGCCCATGGCCGCCTGCCCGTTACGGTGGATTTTGCCTTCATCATGGACGATGGCACCTGCCCTTTGGGCGCCGTGTACTTCCCGCAGGAGGATGTTCTGGTGCTGGCCGAGCGCGGCACTGGCGCCAAAGGGCCGGATAGGTTCCGCGCCAGCGGCCGCACCGCTCTGCACGATGCCCTGCTGCTGCTGCCCATGAGCACCATCGATACCTGCAACCTAAAACTGATGGAAATGGGCGAAACCCTCACCCTCCACACCCGCAAAACGGGCCACCCGCTGTTCGATGCCATTGATGTGGCATCCGGCCGCGCCGACATCATGGTCGGTACCCGCCTCAACCGCTTGGAAGTTCTGCTGGCCGAGCTGATTCTCTCCGAATCCGCCGCCAAAGCCACCCAACTGGATGGCAAACCCCTCACCCCCGCCAGCACCACGCTGCTGGCCGCCAACTTAAAACTTCACCCTTTAATTATAGAAGCATTACCATCTTCTATCTGATATAATCAGCATCATGTTCGATGCAATCTCATTCAATATTCAAAATAAGTTAAACCCGAATACTCCCATTAATATGGGTCATTTTGTCGAATGTCTATTATTTTATGGGCGTGTAGATATATATGGAAACAAAGGAATATTAAAACAGCTTCTCCATTATTTTGGCTTTGAAAACCTCATGACTCTCATTGAAGAAGAATTTATAAACATCCTTTATTATCGAGATCATGTTGGAATTATAACAACAAACAATCTACATGATATTGGGCAGTTTCAGCTTGTAGAAAATAACCTAGATAGAGATCTCTATAACATTGGGAAAGATTTCATTTACAACCCAAATTTTGGGAGAGGTAAGGCTCGGAAATTATATGAAAAAATCACTCTAATCAAACATAATAATAAAGTAATTGAGAGTACTCGCAACCTAATTTCTACTAATCAAGATTATGTAGGACAAGCTTCAAAAGCAGTTCTCTCTAATTTAATTCCTAATTTTGCCCAAAATTATCCCATAGAAAGTATAGCTTTCAACACATTTCCGTCATCACAAGGAATACAGATAGTCACAAATATAAATTTTGATACAGTTAATCAAATTTACCACCGTAACGTCCCCCCTTCCCACTCCACTATCACTCCTTCTCTCATTCTTTGCCATATATTAGACTCAGAATCAGATCTTCACGCTTCTATGAACAGTTTAAGCGATATGGCAGCAAGTACAATATCTTCAGAACTTACTAAATTAAGACTCACAGATATCCTTTCAAAAACTCAAACTAATCAAAATCATCTATCTAACTTTCAAAATATGGTTTTTGCTAACGGACACGCACTACAAGAAGCGGTAAATGAGGAAAAAGTTAATTTAACGGATTTAATGTATGTTTTAAGAAAATCCAAAAAATTCAAAGAATGGTTACGCAACAAGCCACCTGAAACGAACCTCATAAACGAGTTTTATAATTCTCTTAAAGAGCAAACTTTTCTAGATAAAATGCGGAATAAAGCATTAAAGTGGTGTGTCTTTACTGGACTAGATGCTATTACATATGGATCCACAAACCTTATGTTTAGTATGCTAGATGGATTATATATCGATAAAGTTCTTGCTGGTTGGAAACCGAGTCATTTTATAGAGAACGATTTACGTCCAATAATTAAGTAATTGGTGCCCGTGAGTGGACTCGAACCACCACTGTAAGGATTTTAAGTCCTCTATCTCTGCCATTGGATTACACGGGCACAGAGGTGTTGTAAGCGAAATTGCCACAACTCGCAACTAGGCTGCCCGCAATTCCGCCCCCACCCCATCCAACATCCCCATCACCGCCGCATACGCCCCCTCCACCGCCGCAAGGTCGGTGCCGCGCACCACCAGCGTGGTGCCGGGGCGGTTGTCAATGCGGTAGGGGTAGCTGCCAATGTCCACGGCGGGGTAACGGGCTTGAATCTCCCCCAGCGGCTCGGCAATCACGCTCTCCCGCGTCCACGCATCCACGCTGCGGGCATGGATGGGCGGGCCCTGCTGCAACAACGGAATGGCCGCCTCCAGCATTACCTGCATCACGCGGGGAATGCCCGCCATGATAAACACGTTCTCCATGCGGCACCCCGGCGCCCAGGTTTCGCCGTGCCACACGGGCTCGGCCCCTTCGGGGTAATCCGCCATGCGGAACGTGGCCGTGGTGGCCTTGTTGCCCAGTTCTTTCCGCAAATGCTCTTCCACCCGCGCGTTGCGCACCACGGGAACGCCAAAGGCCTTGGCCACGCTGGCAATGGTAATATCATCATGCGTGGGGCCAATCCCGCCCGTGGTAAACACGTAGGTATGCTTGGCCCTAAGCGCATTCACCGCGTCGGCAATCTCGCTCTCCACATCCGCCACCACGCGGCACTCCCGTAAGGCAATGCCCACATCGGTCATCCGCCGCGCCACATAGTTCAAATTCGCATCCGCCGTCCGGCCCGAAAGCACTTCGTTCCCGATAATCAACATAGCGGCGGTGGGTGTATTAGACATGCGATAACCCTTCTTGAATATCAATCTCAAAACTCCCTACCTTTGGGTCTGAAACTCCATTCAAATCAAATGAAAAGCCTCTTAAACCTGAAGTATTCAAGGCATTTGTGATACACCTTGTTACTGCTACCCGCCAATCTTGTGAAAATTTATCCGTCATCAACACAACAAAAATACCTAGTTTCTCATCTGTTATAAACGAAAGTCCTTCAGCCTCTTCAAGATTAAAATTAAGCTTCACGTGTTATCTCCTTTCTCAATTTCTAACATACTAACATACTCTTTTCCACGCCCCCGCAAACGCCGCAAGGTGGGGCTTGTCTTCCCCTGCCAACCATTCCCGCACCCGCGCTTCTTCCGCCGCTAACGCACTGGGTTGCAACACGCCAGTAAGATGCTGGTATTTCAGGTAAAGCAAATACGTGTTCAGCACATCGGTCTCGCAATAATCCCGTATCTCCTGCACCTTCCCCGCCGCAAACATCTCGCCCACTTTGCTGCCTTCCACATCCAGCTTGCCGGGCAGGCCCGCCAGCACGCACACTTCATCCAGCTTGCCCGCCCCGCGCGCGGCCCCAAAATCGCTCACCACGTCCAGCATGTCCACATGCCACACCATGTCGTAGCGGGCGTTGTAGTTGCTCCATTTATCCCCGGCTTGGAACAACCAACTCGCCCCCACCCCATGCTTCAAAGCACGCATTTTAAGGGTAGGCACATCAAACCCCCGCGTGTTGAACCCCACCAACCGCACCGGCGTGCCCGCCCGCATCATTTTGGCGCCGTACTCAAACCACGCTTTCACCAAGGCCTCTTCGTTATCCCCCGCCTCGCCAATGCAGCCCAGCCGTTCAAACTGATAACTCTCAAACGCCCCGCCCATGTCCTCAATGCTGGCCTGCAAACAGCCGATGGCCACAATTTTATGGAACGGAATGCGCGGAAACTCACTCCCGCTGCTGTTCTGTTCTTTCATAGTGTCCCAAATCAGCTGGGTTACGGCCATGTCGTCCAACCCTTCGCACCGCTCGCCCCACAGTTCCCGCGCCAACGCCACATCGGGCACGGTTTCCAAATCAAACACCAAAAGCTTGCGGGGGCGGATCATAGCGCCACCCTACACCAACCTTAACGCTTCTCCAACCCCATAGGCCTTAAGGCAGGGTTTTCTTTCCGCACACGGGCTTCAAGCGCCCACGCCTTTAAATTGCTGTCTTTGGGGAAATATTGGATCATATGGCCCAAACTTCCCTCAACCCATATTTCTTCCCAGCGCATAAGGGTTGCACTCTCGGCTCCAACACCAGGCTCTCCCGTCCGCGTTGCCACAATCTCTTCGCACGTACGCTGCCCCCACATACGCACCAACGTAATCAAACGGCTCTCCTGAAACTCATTCATTTTGGCCCGCATCAACCTTGCATAAATGGCAACATCGTTGCACGAGCCGATCGGCGCCCATTCCCCTGCGTCTTGAATATGAACACGCCCCACGAGCGCTTCTGAAAATGACATCATTCGGTGTTGGGCCGAAGGCTGGATTGCCACATCCACAAGTTCCCGCCATTCATGACAATCCGGTGATAAAAGCGTTTTAGCTTCGTTGAGCAACGATATTGCTTTGTCACGAAATGTCGTTTTATCGGAAGCACGTAAACGCTCGGCCAAATTGTTTGTGTGAAACCCGCGATGCCCCAAAACCCAATCCACCTGTTGATACGCCTGTTCCGTACACGTATCACTCTTCCATACCACCTGCGGCGAATGGGCAAAATAGTTCCGTGTTTCGGATATCCGGGCTTGGCTTTGAAGATTCATGTACGTCATTCCCCCATTATAGGGCTTCCCAAACAACTTACAAGATCATTATAATGCAC
>JBAQUT010000081.1:0-10004 GCA_049297695.1 Alphaproteobacteria bacterium
GGCCAGGGGGTTTACCCCCTGGGGCGCGGAACGCGTCATGCCCGCGCAGGCGGGTATCCACGGTTCAAAAACAAACCTGAAAGGTTTTCCTTGTTCGCAACACTCACCTCGCTGGAACGTAGTACAAGCGGGCAAACTAAGTTAGTCCTGTGTTAGTTTGCCTATTTCTTCTTTCACAAGTCTTTCCACAATGGCCGGCAAATTCTCCGCCACCCAATCCTTCACCATGGGCCGCAAGGCCGCCGCCAACACTTCGGCGGGGAAAGCAACCTGCAACCCGCCCACTCCTTCCAACGCCGGCAACACCATACGGGCACCGTTGGCGGGTATCACCACATCCGCAGGCACTGCAGCTTCAACAACATCCACCGATGCCGCCGCCTCGTTCTCCACCATCACAACCTCTTCCACGGCAGGGGCGGCAACTGGAACAATGTCAACCTCGGCAGCAACCATGGCAACAGGCGCAACCTCGACAGGCTTGGCCTCATCCCCACCCAACTCCGCCAAAAGCTTGTCAAATTCATCTTCCGCCGCCTGCTTGGCAGGGTCGGAAGCAGGGGCCTCAGCCACAGGCTCCGCCTTCACATCGTCCGCCACCACATCATTCTCTCCCAATGGGTCACTTCCCCCAACCACAGGGGCAGCCGCCTTGGCTTCGCCACTCATCGCAAACGCATTAATATCAATCAAACCTTCATCATCGTGTTCCACCGCATGCCCGTTGGCATGGCCATTCGTCCCACCCTCTTCCACAATATCGTCGGGTACCAACTCCAACACATCATCCGCCGTACCGCTCGCCGCACATTCCACACCACTGCGGATAGACGTCAAAATAGCTTCCATCGATTCATTCTGGGCCATGTTCGCGCACAATTACCTTTTGTTATTCGGGCACATTGCCCCACTACGTACACGAATAAAAGCGCCCTGTCAAAAATCTCCCACCAAACCTGTGGCATTAAATCCCCATGTATCTCATGTCGTCATGGCGAGCGTAGCGTGGCCATCTCACGCTACATACCCAAAACCTTACCTGCTCATCGCTTCTCAAAACTCCTAAACCCAAACCAAAACGCCACAATCCCGCCAATCAACGTGTAATCTTCCGCACTTAAAGGTATGTCCATCATCCGCGCTAGCACATACCATGCAAACGCGCACAAGGTTACCAACGGGCGCACAATCCCGCGCAACAGCTCCACAATCGGCGGAGCCTTGGCGCTGGTGGCAATGTCATGCTGGCGGGCCTTGTCAATCTCGCCCATCACCACGGCCATAGCCTTTTCGTCACGGCTTAGGTAATCCTGAAGCATATCCCCCACCTTCCCAACCGCATCCACACTCACCCCCGTTCCTTTGGCCACATCTTCCTTACGGTTCCTAAGCACATCCATCAACGCCCCCACAATGGGCAACCCCACACTTATCAAACTCATCTCAATATCTCCCGTACATTAAAATTCGGGCACGTCTTGTGCGGGTTAAAATCTCGGTGGCCAAACACCTCCACCTTCCCCAACATCCCCTCCAACATCCCCTGCACCCGCCTCAAAGCTTTAAATTGCGCCTCCGTAAACTCACACACCCCTACCAAACACGTGCCCACGCTGTCGGCGTTGTGCCCTTCGCAATGGGCCCCAATCATATCCAACGTCCGCCCCACCTCAATCTCCCCGTCACGACGAATCACAAAATGATACCCCACATCCGCCCATCCCCGCGCCTTATGCCAACGCCGTATCTCCGCCACATCCCCGTACTCACTCGCACTGCAATGCACAATGTGCTTGGTTATAGTTCGCATAATGTTTTATCCCCCATGACCTGTCACCAACCCCCACACAAACCCGCCTGCCGCACTCAAGGCCCCCATGCACCACATCACGCCCCCCACAAACCCTTTGTAACGATGCAATTCTTCCTTCAAGTCCTGCAAATCACTGCGCAACGCCCGCACTTCCACCACCAAATCTTTTACATTCATACAACACCCCTGCTTCCTTTGTGTGCTTTTCTGCAACAATCCCGTTCCACTCACCTTGCATCCACTTTCACGCCACGCTAAGTTAGGCGTCATGGAAAACCCCACCACCAAACCCAACCCCCTTACCCCCCAACGGTACAACATCGTGCTCACGCGCGAAGGCAACTCGATTGACTTCGACTTCCCCCCCGCCACGGCCGAGCTCATCACCCGTTTCGGCTTTATTGCCCCGAATGATACCCGCTGCGATCCCGGCCTTATTCAGGATGAAACCCAACTGTACGAAGCCCTAAGCCCCGTGCTGGGCAAAACCTACCGCGGCAACCTCAGCTACCACACCCGCAAACAGGTCATCATTTCGCTGCACGATACCGCCATC
The DNA here is from genome assembly GCA_049297695.1 of Alphaproteobacteria bacterium. GTDB lineage: Bacteria > Pseudomonadota > Alphaproteobacteria > UBA2136 > UBA6156 > JACKLD01. The sequence goes on from JBAQUT010000081.1 coordinate 2,370, forward strand.
ATGGGCTACCAACGCCAAAGCATTATCGATCCCCGCCTGGGCAACGATGTCGCCGACTTCTGGGAAATCTATTTGGACCAACGGGTCTTCCCCCAATCGCAGGAAGAAGACTGGCAAACTCTGCTGGGCGAACTTGTCAGCGGCGAAAAAGACAACCCCAAAGCCGATGCCGCTTTGGCGGAAGACATCAAAAACCGCCTCCTCACCCAAGCCGCCGCCGAACCCGACGACGCGTAAATTCATGTTTCGGCCGATTCATGACAGCAAGGTTTGGAGCAACCTTTTCTTCATCGTCCCTGCTGTATTTTCCGCTGGTCATAACCTTGTTCTTCACGCCTGCATCATTTTATCTGTCATTTATCATTCCAGTAGCTATCACACACATTATGAAACAAGATACATTCGCCGAGACAAATTATGCGCATATGCTCTAGTAATCTGTAATTTATGGCTCTTAATCAGCTCGCACTTTTACTTACCATTTAGCGCCATAGCCTTCATATCAACAGCTCTCGCCCTTACGTATCATTGTGTTTGGCAAAAAGACGATTGGGAATGGCATTTACTATCGTCCATTATAACTCTTTCCTGCTCTGCCGCTTACATATTCTCACAATCCTAAATCCCCCGCTCCCCCAACATCCGCTCCAACCCGTCCACAACCTCTTCCACGCGAACCACATGCACCTCGTCCGCCGTAGTCACCAACGTCAACGCGTCGCCGTCGTTCCCCAGCCGAATGTCCTTCAACGCCGGATGCAACTGCAACGCATTCCACGCCATCACGGCGCTGCGGGTTTTGCCATCCATCACCAACGCCAACACGGTTTGCAACTGGCCAATGTTGGCCTGCAACTTGGCGTCGGCCTGCTTGCGGGTTTCCACCACATCCGCCACCGCCTTTTTCCACGGTAAAAATTGCTCGTCATGCCATTGCTTCACGGTCATCTCTGCCATCTTCATATCTCCTGTTGTTAAACCGATAACAATCCTTAGAGGGGGTCAAATGGGTTTACCCCCTTGCGGACGAAGTCCGTCACCCCGCCCCTTTAGGGGCAAGGGGTCCACTGGGGCACAAGCCAGCCAAAGGCTTCCATCTTCCCGCAACAAGCTTATTTCCTAAACAAACTCCCCAAAAAACCACCCACAACCCCAAACGGCCCGCCACCCACACCACGCCCCAAACTTCCACCCAAACTGCTGGCCAACGCGTTCCCAAAAATACCGCCCATGCCCGCGTTGCGGTTCACGCTGCGGTCATAATAATCCAACAAACTCGCATTGCGCTGGGCGTTAATGGCCGCCACATTGCTCTGCCCCCGTATGGCTGCCTCATAGGTCTTGGCCTGCGTGGCATCCTTCTGGCTCGCCGCAAGGTTGTACAGGTTTTGCTGAAGCCCCAACCGCTCCCCCCGCACCTGCTCCGCCAAACTGTCGCGGCTTAACGCCAGTTTCTGTTCGGCATCCTGGGCATCCAAAGCCCGCGCGCGCCGAACCGCCAACCCAGCCGTGCTGTCGCCCAACCCTTTGCGCGCCAAAGCCTCTTCTTCACTGGTAGCACGGGCCGCAAACCCCTCTTTCACCAATTTATCCTGAACCCTCTGCCACTGGTCCAACACCCGTGTCGTCTCCGCATCCACCGTATAATCGGTGGCGGATAACTTCTTAATCTCCCCCAATGCCGTACTCATAATGCCATCCAATTCGGCCTTCTGGGCCTGTTGTTCGGCTGTCAAGGGTATGGCCCGCGTCACATAGGTAATGCTGCCATCGGCTTGTGTCACAGGCACCTGTTCCACCCCGTTCACTTCGTCCCGCACCGTGCTGGGTGGCGGTGGCGCCGGCGGCGCCGGAATCTTCGGTCCACTAAAAATACTTCCCATGTTTCTTTCTCCTCGTTCTAAAGGGGTCAAGGGGCAACGCCCCTTGGACGCCAACGGCGTCATGCCCGCGCAGGCGGGCATCCAGTTTACAATCCAGCGCGTAGCGCTTCCTTATTCCGCGCAGCGAACATAAGCTTGCCTCGCTGAAGCCTTCGCGTAAGCGGGCAAGCTCAGCGGCGTCATCACCAACACCGGCGCCTTCCCATCCAACTCGGTCGCAGGCACAAACCCCGCCTGCAAGGCCGCCTTCAATCCATGGCGCGTATGGGCCTGAACCCACACACACCGCAACCCCAACTCACGGAACACCACATCCGCCAACGACCCCATCACCGCCCGCGTGGCCCATTTCCCTTCCACGGGCCGCGCACACACCACGTCCAAAAACGCCACCCCGTCATCCGCAGGCCCTACCACAAACACAACCTCCAACCCATTCCCACCTTCAACGCCGTACAACCTGCACCGCGCCAAATAGGGTAAGGCTTCCCCATACGTTGCCGGAACATTCGGAAATTCCCTCCCCCGCATCAACCCATACACCTCCAGCCAATGCAATGCCGAAAGCGGCTCCAGCCGCTGCCCAATCCTCACCGTCATACAACCACCCTTTCACTCAACTCTGTCTTTATTTTCTACGAAGAAGAACGGGGGTCCAGGGGGTTTACCCCCTGGGACGCGGAACGCGTCATGCCCGCGCAGGCGGGTATCCACGGTTCAAAGCCAGCGCAGCGTTCTCTGTTCACCTCACTGGAACGCAGCCTAAGCAGGTAAATTCAAATCACGCCTTCACAATATAATTCAACATCATCGCCGGAGGCATATTCTGGCTCCCCCCACTCCCATAGCTCGCCACGGTAATCCCGGTGGTCGCACTCACGGTGCTCACATTGCTGGCCAGCGCACCACTTCCGCTTCCCAACCCCTGTATCCCCGTTCCACTTCCACCACCGCCGCTGGATGCATTCTCTCCATGCGTATGCCCAGGGTCTGTCACCGTATGGGTGTGGCCCTGCATGGCCTCGTTCCCGCCCACAGCGCCCAAGGTGCCACCAGCAATCCCACTTACCCCGCTGGTCACACGGCTCGCCGCACTACCCCCCATGGCGTCCACACCAAACACACTCCGCCCCCGCAGGTCAGGCAGGTTGAAGGTCGTGCTCCCGTCCCCACTCCCAAACACCGTCCCCACCGCCGTAAACAAATCCGCATACGTGGCACGGCTCACGGCACTCCCGTCGCACATCATCCATCCGCTGGGCGCCACCGCTCCCGCAAAGGGCACCACAACACCGCTCGGCACGCCCACCACAGCCGCTGCCAAAACGCCCGAAACCAAACTCAACCCACTCCCCACACTCACTTCCCCTACCAATCCGCTGCCGTCATACCCCATCAAACGGTTGGCCGTACCATTCTCCAATTTTGCCTTGGTCACACTGCCATCCGCCAAATCGCTGGCATCCACACCATCCCAACTTAAGGCGCTGCCATCGGTCGTCAAAAACTTACCAGCATGGCCACTTTGCCCTGGCACACTCCCGCTCAAACTGGCATTCAATAAATCCGTATCGAGTTGATTCACGGCATCCACCAAGTAGTTCAAGTCCCCATCCATTTTGGCGCTGCTAATGGCGCGCTTGGGCACCGCCACGGCATCATCCTGATATTTCGCACGGTTCGCCAAACCGGCATCCCCCGCATACACGCCCGCAGGCCGTTGATATTTCCCCACCATGGTCATTCCCTCCTATCGTTCACTTACGCCGTAAATCTTCATGCCCAACACCGTCAGTGGCCCTAGGGTATTGGCACTTTCCAAGGCCAACGCCATTTCGTCCGCCACAAAGCGGTCACGCACCACGTCGGGCGCAGGGTTCACGTTGTCAAACAAACCGGCATCCCAGTCCGTCCTATCCCAATAATCGGGCTCGGTCTGGGCCGTAATATCCGCCACCCAGCCATCCCCATCATCCAAGTTCCTGTATCGCCTCACCCGTAACCCCATAGGCACACCCCGCGCACTCACCACTTCCACGTAACGGTTGGCCCACCACTTGCCGGGCTTGCCCAACCGCATCCACGGCGTCCACCACCGCGTCACAATGGGTTCCCCATCGTCGGCATAAACACTGGTATCATAGCGATACACCTGCCCGCCCTTGGCAAGGTAAACACTCCCGTCACTGGCCGCACACCGCGCCGTCGTGCCCGCAAACGCTCCGTCAAACACCACCCACCCACGGCCACTGTTTCCTACTTGAAACACCACCGTCTTATCCCCCAAACATACCCCAAACCAATTCTGGGCCTCACACCGCACTACCCCTACCGCCTTGTAGGCTGCAGGGTCAGCTTCCAACACCCGCACCGCCGCCGCCAAGGTAGGGTCAATCTCACTCCCCACATCGCTCACATGCACCTGCTCGGTCTGCAAACTGCGAGAGAGCGTCCGCACCCCCGTCCGCGTCACAAATGCAAGGTCGTTGGGCAAAGCCACCATCAACCCACCATGAACACACCCCACCGGCATCGTCTTCTGCCAGCCAAAATCCCCGTCGGCACCGGGGGTACTTCCCGTCCATACCTGAACACTGTTCCGCAGCAAAAACACGGTCATGCCATCCACCACCGCCATGGCCATCACCTCATCCGCCCCCGCACTCTTATCAGCCAGGTTGATGCTCGGCACCACCCCCTCCGCATCCCGCCACGCATACGGGTTGTTTACCCCGTGGGTGTAATACACACGGGTTCGATCCACATCCGTGCTCAACCCGCTTCCAAGGGGCCCTTTTCCAAACCCCCACACACGGTCATGGGCCACCGCAATTCCCGCTAAAATAGGAGGCTTGGCCGTGTACGCCACCGCACTCAACGTGGCATTCAAAACCCCCGAACCCAACACCACGCTGGTTACAGCCCCACTCTGGCTGCTGCTCGCCACCGTCCCCGTCACCACACCCGTCGCCAAGGTTGCCTTCACAACAGTCCCAACGGAGTAAAACGCCGCATCACTCAAAATGGTAAAGGTGGTCGGGTTCACATACGTCAAACTCCCACCCACGTCGGGTATCACCTCGCTCACATCGGCCAAGGTGCTGCCATCCCACACCTTCATGGGGTCATAGCCGTTCACCAACACAAGCCTGCCTGCAAACTCAACCCCTCGTACCACCCCCAAGGGGTTCAAACCATCCCCAATCTCTACCCACGCCGTGCCGTTCAGGCGGTACACCTTCCCCAAACTCCCCACGGCAATCACCTGAACCCCAACCCCCACCTTCATAAAACTGAACAACCCGCACACCACCTGCCCCAGCGGCAACTGCTCCCCAACCTTCACAACTCCATTGCGCTTGCTGCCCGCCCCGTCGGCGGTGGCGTACATGTTTACAATCTCCCGTCCAAATTCCAACCCCATGCTCACACTGCTCCGCGCCGTGCTCATCAACTGCTTGGGGAATTCCACAAACACACTCTGCCCATCCCTGCGCATGCCATTTCCCTTTCTTAAATTCAAAAATCCCCAAGCCCAACCCTATGGGGCCACTCTCACCCCGTCGGAGTGTCGCATTCCTTCGCGCAAAGGGCGCAGTCCGCGTCCTACACGCGGGCCAGCATGGCACCCTTGCGCTTCTTGTAATGCTCCACCCAAAGCCCCTACACCCAGTTAAATGCCTTCACCCGTACAGGTGCACTGCTCCCCAGCACACTCAACCGCACCTGCTCTTTGCCCGCCGCCCACTGGCGGTTGTACACCATCAACTCGCTGGCACTCATAAACCCACGGTCAAACACACTGCTCCACACCAACGCCCCCCACACCAACACGGCATGTAGGCTCGGCGGAAGCAACACGCTGGCCTCGCTGCCCCCCTCCACCAAATCCACCACGCGGGGCACATACACCACACTCACGGTGCAAGCCTGGACGGGGTAAACTTGAATCATCCCCCCGCTCACACTGCACATCACAGGGCTCCCCCTCACACCTCCTACTTCCGCGTCCAACACTTCCACGGGCGATACCACCTTCAACACCCGCTTGCTCCCCCGCTCCACGGCCTGCACAATCTTCTGCACGGGGGAAGCTAAAACTCCAGCCCCATCCGCCCCCACAACCACATCTTCCCGCACCTGCAACGCGGCGGGGGCCAACGGGATCATCTCGTCCATCACCTCGTGGTACGCACTGTTCAACCACGCCAACACCTTGGCATTCACGTCCACATCGTTGCCAATGCCGTGCTGGCTCAACTCCACAACCCTATCCCGCAATGCCCGTACATCCATCATCCCATCTCCCTTGTTAATATGATGTTTCAGCCAGAAGGAACATTCCTTTCCCACCCGCCCAAACACCAAACAAAAAAGGGGCCTAACGGCCCCCTTCCTAGTATCCTAGCACCCTAGAATCCTAATATCCTTCCTTAGTCCGCCACCGCCGCCGTAAACACGTTCACCACACCATGGTCAATGTTGTTAAACACCAGCTTGCTAATGCCACGTATCTCATCAATGGCAAAACCATTCTCATGGCCGTAGTCATCCACGTCTTCCTTGTAGTTGGTGCGCTTGCCCCAGGCAATGGCAGCCGCTTGGGCGCCCGCCAACACGTTGTGGGCCACATCAATGCCACCGGCACCCGCGTTATCAACCACAGGCATCTCGGTTTCAAAAATCATCACACCGTCCCACATGCCCTTGTAACGCTGGCCATGCACCAACACGCTCTCACCCAAAGTCGCGGGCAAATGCACGTTTACGTCCCTAAAGGCTTGGTCGGCCAACAGGTCACGAATGGCATAAGGGTGCGCAAACAGCACATACACCTCTTCCACCTTGTTGCCCTGCTTCACCATAAAGGGGCGAACCTTGTGGCTGCCTTCCAGCAACGCCTTGCGCTTCGCCTTGCTAATCACCTCGGTCGTCAGCTTGTCGTTGGTCGCATCCACGTTGGCCATGGCGGTCACGTGGGTGGCATTCCAGTTGGCATCGGTCGCACCGTACAAGTAACGCGTACGGTCACGGCCCACGCTGGTGTTGGTCAAGGCTGCAATCAAACCGGTTTTCATCTTGTCGCTGGCCCAGTCCACAAGCGCCTCACGGGCTTGGTTGCGCAGGTCAAACGCCACACGCTTTTCGGTCATCTCGCCCTTCAGCAACACGGCATGACGCAACGTGTCCACCACCATTTTCTGGTCGTAAAACACAAGGCCTTCCTCGTTGCCTTTCAAGGTGTCGTTGCCGGTCACACCCGCACCGCTCAGCTTGGCACGCAGTTGGATGGTAATGGCATCCCCCGCCTGCTTGGTTAGTTCTTCCTTCACCTGCACAATACTCTGGCTGTTCATCCCCATAAAATTGAAAAAGGGGTTCTGGCCCATATACTCACTAAACACTTCATTGCTCCACTGCTCGGCACTCACGCCATGCGTGGTCTCAATCGTTGTCGCTGTCATGTACAACTTCCTTCTTGCATGTTCATCTTAAAAACCCACACCTTTCATCCCAATCCTGCCCCATCCCGCCGTAGCGGCCGTGCCAAATAGGAAATATCTAAAGTCATTCATAACCCGTCATTGCGAGCGCCCTGCCCTACGAAGCTTCAACGAAGTAGGGAGCACGACCTTGCAATCATTATTATACCCCCCAGGGGATGAACCCTGCGGCGCAGCGGTAGCAGGGTTCATCCCACAAATGGTACAAAATAAATTCATATCAAATGAATGCGATAGTTAGGGGGTTG
>JBAQUT010000082.1:0-19328 GCA_049297695.1 Alphaproteobacteria bacterium
AGCTTGTACAGGTTGGCCATCAACGGCCCCACGCAAAACACCCCATCAATCCCCTCCACGCTGGGCGCAAGGCCAACATGATACCCCACACTCCCCTCCCCCAACTCCAACATATCCCCCAGCACCGCCACGCGCTTGCCCGCCACGTCCCGCTTCTTCAACGCCGCCAACGCCGCCGCCATGCTGGCAGGGTTGCCGTTGAAGCTATCGTCAATCACCGTAACGCCGTTCACAACCTCGGCCGCGCCACGCCCCAATTGCACCCCCACTGCCCCCAACCGCTCCAACATGGCGGGAGTCACATCGCCCATAACCCGCGCCAACGCCAACGCCGCATTGGCACAGGCCACCCGCGCAGGGCTGGGCTCCACAATCTCCACAGGCAACGCCGCCGCAGGGTCAAACCGCACCACCTTCACATCGGCTCGTACCCCACTAACGTCCAAATCCATAGGCACCACCAACGTTCCGTTATTTGGAAGCCCCTCCGCAATGCTCAACTTCTCCCGTCGTATCGCCTCAATCCCCCCCAACCCTTCCACATGCACCGGCAACACGTTGGTAATCAAGGCCACGTCAGGCCGTACCATCTTCACCAACGGCGCAATCTCACCGTGGTAATTCATCCCCACTTCCGCCACAAAAGCCTTGGCATCCCGTGGCAAACGGCACAACGTCAGCGGAACTCCCACATGGTTGTTAAAACTCCCCACGGGCGCATGGGCCTCCAGCATGGCGGCCATAAACTCCTTCGTCGTGGTCTTCCCCGCACTGCCCGTAATGACCACCACAGGGCCCTTAAATCGCGCCCGCGCCGCCTCGGCCAACTTCACAAACGCCGCGTAACTATCGTTCATCACCAGCACAGGCACGGGGCAATCCTCAATCTCGCGGTCCGTCAAAATAGCCCCCGCGCCGTTCCGCAAGGCATCCGGCACAAAGTCGTTCCCATGCTGGGTCAACCCCTTCAACGCCACAAACAACCCGCCCGCCCGCACCTCGCGACTGTCCGTATGAACACTCCCCACCCCCGCATTCTTCCACAGCATGGCCACCCCAACCGCATCCACAATCTCACCTAATGTCCACAAGTTCATGTTTACAATCTCCTTATCCAAATATGCTGAGTATCCATAACATTTAACGAATTTTTAAGCCATTTTCTATCCACATCCGACATAAAAGGAAGAACATGTTCAAAGTCACTATGATCTTTCTCATCCAAACGATTACTTTTAAACAAAAGAGCAATGGCGGGATTTAAAACATTCCAACCAAACGGTGTTGGAACCATAACATTCAACGCCTTCATCCGAATGTGTGAATTCCGTCGAAAAAACCATTCATCATCTTCTTTTTCCAACATCAACATTTCAAGTTCGCGAGAACCTTGTCGCCCAAAAGCATTATGTTCTGGAAGTTGCAAAAACTCATCTTCATGCCAAGGCCGTGGTTGCTTATGTGTAAATGTTTGCCATTCCCAAGTCTTAAATTGTTTACGAAAAAGAGACTGGTCTTCCCGCCAAATCACAATATCAACATCCGCATGTGGGCGGCTCAAATGCCCCACAAAAACATCTATGGCCCAACCACCACCCAAACACCAAGGCTTGGAATAACCTCTCAACAAATCTTCATATTTTTTTATACCATCAAAATCACGTGTCACCCCAACACCTCCCTCACAACCATACGGTCATCAAATGGCAACGTTACGCCATTAACAATTTGCCCATCCTCATGCCCTTTGCCAGCCACGATGATCACATCGTGCGGCTTGGCCTCGTCCAACGCCGCCTCAATGGCCTTCCTGCGGTCACCCATCTCCCGCACCCGTGCACTCCCCACGGCCCCCGCCACCACGGCTGCCCTCACCGCCCCCGCATCTTCAAATCGGGGGTTGTCATCGGTCACAATCACCTCGTCTGCCAGCCGCGCCGCAATGCCGCCCATCAACGGCCGCTTGGTGGCATCGCGATTGCCCCCGCAGCCAAACACCACCCACAACTTGCCACCACTCTTGGTTGCCAACGGCCGCGCCGCCTCCAACACCCGCTGCAGCGCATCCGGTTTGTGGGCGTAGTCGACAATGACCGAAGGGAATTGTCGCCCTGCGAAGCCCTCTGGGCGTAGCGGGGCCACCAACTCCATCCGCCCCGGCACACCACGCACCATGGTCGCTGCCTTGGCAACATCCCGCCACCCCAAACCACTCCCCACCAACAACCCCAAGCTCATGGCAAGGTTTTCGGCCTGAAACGCCCCCACCAACGGCAACCGAACCTCCACAGGCACGGCATCGTACTTCAACTTGGCCACCAAGCCATGCGCCGTGGCTTCCACCACCTCCACCACCAGTTCCGCATTGGCCGTGCCCACACTTAGCAGCTTCAAACCCCGCCCTTTGGCCAAAGCGGCAATCGGCATCAGTTCGGGGCGGTTGATGTTCACCACCGCCGCCGCCCCGTGGGGCAACACCTCGGCAAACAACCGCGCCTTCGCCGCAAAATAATGGGCGTAATCGCCATGAAAATCAAAATGGTCTTGCGTCACATTCGTAATACCCGCCGCTGCAAACCGCACGCCATCGGCACGGCCAAGCGCCAAAGCATGGCTGCTCACTTCCATCACGCAATGGTTCACGGCACCGCTCCTACGTAGCCCATCGGGCGAAGTTGGACCGTCCTCGGCCAAATCTTGTAACATAGGGTGAAGCTTCAACGCACTCGGGCTGGTGTACCCGCTGTAATCCACAACTTCGCTGTTGCGCACCGTGCCCAACGTGCCCACGCTGGCGGCATTCAGCCCCATACCGGCCATCATGGCTTGGCCAAACCACGCCACGCTGGTTTTGCCGCTGGTGCCAGTTACGCCCATCATCACTTTGGGCTGCTTGGGCCACCTGGCCGCCGCATAGGCCGCCAACACCTGTCCGGCATCGGGCACCACCACATCGGCCCCCGCCACATCACTCACCAACACGCCACCCTTGGCCTTCACATCAGCCACCACCTTAGCCGTGGCTTCGGGCTTCACGCGGCTATCCCACACCATAACACCACCCGCTTCAAGCGCACGGGTGTCATCAGTCAACGCCGTTAGGTCACGGTCAATCGCGGGGGGCAACGGCTGGTTCAGCAGGGCTGATAGCTTCATCACGGGGCGCAGGTCCTTCCTGTTCGTTCACGGGCGCGGTCAATATCGCTTTGGCCACATTCTGACCTTTTAAGGCTTTGCGTTCAAGCTCTAACTGCTTAACCTGAACCTCCGCCATATCAGGCGCCAACCCAACCATCATGCCAAACCGACGTATAAACGCCCCCACCGCTGGCGCCGCACTCAACCCGCCCGTGTGGTAGCCCACCTTCGGCTCGTCCAGCATCACCAACACCACATATTTGGGGTTATCCATGGGCAGGCTGGCCACAAAACTCACCACGTTTTTGGTGTCGGAATACCCTCGCCCGCTCACTTTCTCTGCCGTCCCCGTTTTCCCGCCAATATCATACCCCACCACATGGCTCCGCCGCCCGCTGCCGCTCACAACCACGTCGCGCAGCAAATCGCGAACCTGCCGCACCGTCTCCATTTCCAACACTTTGTGGGGTTTTTGCGGGCTTCCACCTTTAATCACATACGGCGTGCGGAAATACCCATCCGTCGCCAACGCCGCCACCCCCGCCATCAAATGTAAGGGCGTCACCATCATCCCGTGGCCAAAGGCAATGGTAAAGGTTTGTATCCGCCCCCAATTGCTCGGGTAGCGCACCGGCCCCACTTCGCTTACCCCCACGTTCATGGGCTGCAACATGCCCAGCTTGGCCATAAAGGCTTTCTGTTCGGATGGCCCACCCATATCGGCAATCTTGGCAGCCCCAATGTTGCTGCTGTAGCGCAAAATCTCGGTGGCGTTCAAAATGGTGCCTTTGGCGTGGTAATCCTTAATGGTAAACCGCCCAATCTTAATCGGCTCGCGGCAATCAATGCGCGTTTCGGGCGTAATGTGCTTGTTGGCCAACCCTTGGGCCAGCGTGAAAATCTTGAACGTGCTCCCCATCTCGTAACTGGCCAGCACGGCACGGTTAAAACGGGCTTCATCAGGGTACTTCCCAAAATGGTTGGGGTCAAAATCGGGCAAACTCACCATGGCGATAATCTCTCCCGTCTGGGCATCCATGGCGGCGCCCCACCCGGCTTTGCTTTCACTTTCCTCCCACATCTCGCGCACACTTTCCGCCAACATGTCTTGGGCCCGCACGTCAATCGCCAAAAAAACATCCTCGCCCCGCTTCAACGTGTCCTCAAACGCCCGCTCTACCCCTGCCAACCCCGTGTTGTCCACGTCCACGGCACCCAGCACATGGGCGGCAGTTTTCTCCAAGGGGTACACCCGCACGTACTCTTCCCTAAATTCCAACCCTGGCAATCCTAAATCATGCACCCGTTTGGCTTCTGCAGGGGTCATCCGCCGCTTCAACCACACAAACCGACGCTCGGGGTTCGCAATGGCTTTTTTCAAACGTGCGGCAACAATCTCAGGCAAAGCTTTGGGCAAACGGGCCACCACTTCGTCCACGTTCAAAATCCGCTTGGGGTCGGCGTACAGCGAGTACGTGCGCAACGTGCTGGCCAACAGCACGCCGTTGCGGTCGTAAATATCTCCCCGCCGTAAACTGTCCTTGGGCATGTCGCGTATGCTTTGGCGGGGTTCGGCGGGGGGCATTACGCCCACATACGCCAACCGCACCGCCATGGTGCCCATCAACAAACTCAACGTAAACACCACCATCAACGCCCGTATCTGGATTCCCACGCCCCCGCCAATCGGCTCCGCCACCACAAACCCACGCTGGTGCCTCACTTTCACGCGGTGGGTCTGCACCACGCTCCGCTGCTTAAAAGCAAACGGCGCGGGGGCCCCGCTGGCAGGTTCGTTCCGCTTGGGTTTATTCCACCACCGCATCCACCCCTCCTTCCGTAACCAGGGGCTTGGGGTGCAACGGCTGCAGAGTTTGAATATTCACCATATCCAACTCCACATACCCTCGTTTTTCGGCAAACGCTTGCAACCGCTTGGGCTGGGCCAAAAACGCCAACTCCGCTTCCAAAATCAATTTTTCTTCGGTTAAATCAGCCCGATGCTTCACCAACGCACTCCGCTCGCGCACCCGCTGCTCCACGTCGGTTTTCAAGCGCAACATCCCCGCAAAACTGGTCACACTCAAGGCCACGGCCAACAGCACCATGCCGTTTTTCATGTGGGCCGCCTCCTGTTGCGTGGGTTTATCGGATGATTCCAACTGTACACGCCCACCCCGCAAAACCCCAGCCATGCAAGGGCTTTTCGGGTAAAAATACTGCCACCTGTGGCCCACTTTCCACACTTGCACTTCTCCGCTAGGGTAGGGCATGAACGTGATAGAAACCCACCTCCTCACCCAAACCCCTCTCACGGTGGAAACCTTCATGGCCACCTGCCTCTACCACCCAACCCACGGTTACTACACCCAAGGCCTCAATTTCACCTCCACATCCCACCCCAAGGGGTTGGATTTCACCACAGCTCCTCTCCTCACCCCCATCTTCGGCGCATGTTTAGCCACATGGGTGGAACGCCAATGGGCCTCCTTGGGCAACCCCACATCATTCCACCTTCTGGAAGCAGGCCCCGGCAACGGCGCGCTCATGAACGATATCCTCACCACCCTCTCCCCCGCCTGCCGTGCTGCCTGTACACCTCATCTTGTGGAAACCTCACCCACCCTCACCACCCTCCAACAGAAAACGCTCATCAACCGCCCCACCACCCAATGGCACACAACTCTGCCCTGCCTCCTGCCTCCTGCGCCCTGCCTCCTCATCGCCAACGAACTACTGGACGCCTTCCCCATCCGCCAGTTTGCAGACACAACCGAACGCACCCTCACTCTCACCACAAACAATCAATTCGCATGGAGCCACCCCGATTCCGCCATCACACATGAAGACAGCCCCAGCCAAAACGCCTGGCTGAACACCCTTAAAACCCTCCCCAATCTCAAAGCCGCGCTGCTCATCGACTACGGCTACACCACCCCCCCAACCCCCGCCGACACCCTCCAAGCCCTCCACCGCCACACCAAAGTATCCCCGCTCACGCACCTTAGCGAGGCCGACCTCACCGCCCACGTCAACTTCACGCACGTCCTGCAAACCCTCGGCCCCGCCGCCTGCACCCTCACCGATTTATCCCCCTTCCTCATGGCCCACAACCTGCTCACCCATGCCGAATCCACCATCACCACCCCCACCACCTCCAGCGCCCTCCACCGCCTCCTCCACCCCGCCGAAATGGGCAGCCTGTTCAAAGTTCTCGAATTTAAACCTTAACGCCGCATCCGCCACCGCGATTTCACAAACCCCGCCACCACCGCCGTATCCATCAAGGGCGCGGCGGGCGGCCGCAGGTTTAATTTCCCTCCCCACACCCGCACCCGTCCCTGCTCCTGCATGGCTTCCAAAAACGCCTTAAACTTGCGCGGCAACACCCCATCCCCCACCCACACGTACACGGGCTTGCCAGCCGTGGCGGCCTCACTCACCATGGATATGCTATCCCCCGTCACCACCACCGCATCCGCCAACGCAAGGTAGCCAAGGTAGGGGTTGTCCCGCGCCTGAGGGTTGTCGGGCTTCCAAACATGCACGGCCACTTTGGTTTGGCTGGTCAAAGCTTTCTCCAACACCGCCGTGGCCTCGGCCCCTGTGCGGCGGCTGGTGCTCACCATCAACCCCGCACCGTTTTCCCGCGCCACCGCCAACAATTCCTCCGCCAACCGCGCCGCTTCGGCGCGCCCAAACACCCCGTGCTTGCTTCCACCTCCCACCATCACCGCCAAACGTGGCTTGCCACAGGCTTTCAAGCGGGCCTCCCACCGCTGCCCTTCCTTCTCCAACTTGGCCTTGGTAACATGGTTCACGGCCCCCACCGTCACGCACACGTTGGCCCGCTTGGGGGGGCTGTCGTGCTGCTCCATCACCACCACATCATAGGCCCCGTAAGCCTTGGCAGGCCGCATTATCTGTACCACAAACAGGCCCGGCTTTTGCCGTTTCATCCACGCCGCCACACGGCTGCACCGCGCCCCCGCAGCCACCACCACCTGGGGGTAATCCTCCACCTTCGGCAACCCTTCAAACACCCAGGGTACTAGCAACCAATCCAACCACCGCGTGGCCCACTTGGCCCGCACCGCAATCACCTCGGGGTCATCAAACCCCAAGGCTGCCGCCACACCCAAACAGCGGTTTAAGTTACCCGTCCGCCCGTCATCCAACACCCACAGACTCTCCATCAGCTCCGCCGCAGCCTTCCCCGCCTTCACCTTGGCCTCAAAAGCATCCAACACGTTTTTTTTGTTCATGCTGGCACGGTAGCACAGCCAGCACGAAACTCAACCTAAGCCTTTCTCCCCACCACAAACTTCGCCACCCCCCGCAACACATCCGCCTCCGCCCCCAAACCCTCCAACGCCACCAAGGCCCCTTCCGCCTCGGCCAACGCTTGCCGCTTGGCCTCCTCCAGCCCCAACAACGTCACAAAGGTCGCTTTGCCGTCTTTGGCGTCTTTGCCCGCACTTTTGCCCATCTCTTCCGCCGTAGCAGTTACGTCCAGCACGTCGTCCCAAATCTGAAACGCCTTGCCCACATGCACCGCATACGCCTCCAACGCCGCCCGCAACCCTGCCACATGGCTGCCCTTAGGAGCAGCCACCACAAACCCACCCAGCACACAGGCGCGGATGTTCAACCCCGTCTTCAACATGTGCATGGTGCGCAACTCGTCCACCGTAGCGGCTTTGGCCCGCTCATGGGCCATGTCCACCACTTGCCCCGCCACCATGCCCAAAGCCCCGCTGGCTTGGGCAAACAGCTTAATCACATCCAGCCGAACCCCCGCATCCGGGTGCGTCCGCCCGTCGGCCAACACTTCGTACGCCAGGGTTTGTAAGCCGTCGCTGGCCAGCACGGCCGTGGCCTCGCCAAACTGCACGTGGGTGGTGGGTTTGCCCCGCCGCAGAACATCGTTGTCCATGCAGGGCATGTCATCTTGTATCAAACTGTAGGCATGGATCATCTCCATCGCCGCCCCCACTTGCAACGCCCGCTCGCGCACGGTGCCGCCCGCCAGCTCGTAACTGGCCATCACCAACCCCGCCCGCAACCGCTTGCCTCCGCCCATGCTGGCATAGCGCATGGCCTCAAACAACGGCTGGGCTACAGGCCCCATCACATCCAATCGCGGCAACAGCTTATCCAAGGTTTCTTCAACCTGAGCCCCAACCCCCGCCAACCACCCTTTCAGGCGCGCCAACTCCCCCTCTGTCATCTCCAAACCCATCCTATGCCTCCCAAAGCTCCACCGCCCCATCCGCCCCCACAATCTTGCTCACCCGCCCATCCGCCGCCGCCAACTGTCCTTCGCACACCTTCACCAAGGCCATGCCCTTTTCATACGCCACAAGGCTCTCCTCCAAACCCATCTCCCCCCGCTCCAGCTTAGCCACCAACTCATCCAGTTGCTTCATATTGGCTTCAAAAATCTGAGTCATGTTTACTTCTCCTCATAAATTGGGGCTAGCATATAAAAAGCTCCAGCTTGGTCATATTTTCTAACAATTGCTTCCAACTCTCCCGTATTAACCGAATAACCTATAGCCTCGTTCATCATATCTCTAAATCGGCCATCATCCCGCTTCACAGGTAACGACCCATCAAACAAGCCCGCTCTTAGTTGTTTTAACAGTTTGAGTTTCTTTGAGGGATTTCCTTTATTATATTCGGCAACCGAGTTTTCGTCCATCAACACCACATCTGCCTTGCGGTCAGCAACCGATAAAAAGAATTCACCAAAACTCGCTGTTTGGGGGAGAGATAAAATTTTAGCATCCGGAAACCGATTCCGAATAATATCCTTCTCAACTCCACCGTCTCCCATCACAAAAGTCACTTTAGCTTGGTTAAGCTTACTCTCTGTCTCATGGTCAAATCGCACATCATCCCACCGCACGGTCGGGTAAAAAGGCGTAAACACAGGCGCCTTCACAAAATCAATCTCACGTGCTCGCGCAGGCGATGCCACCGCTCCCATGCAATACATATCGATTCGATTGGCGTTCAAAGCTGCGGGCATATCCCCCCACCCCATTTCCTCGGCCCATTCAATCTTCAAACTCATTTGCTGGGCCAAACTCTCCAAAAGGTCGGCATAAATCCCACTCATTTCTCCCGTGTTAGGGTCTTTCACCAAGTGTGGGGGCCACACAAAATACCCACAACGTATGGTTTTGCTTTTCATAACTCGCTCAAAGGTCGATTGTTCATGGGTATTGTCCCCAACACCATCAGGCCGAACCATCCACGCCACAGCAAATGCTACACATCCCGCAATCACGGCGGTCACAAGGTGTTTGTTCATCACATTTTTCTCCGTTTCAAGCCCTTATAATACTCCACAAACCGCTCCACCACCACATCTTCCCCATACTTTTCCACATACTCAGCCTCTCCCGCCGCCGCCAACGCCACCGCCCGTTTGGGTTTGGCCATCAACCCGCCCACCGCATCCACAAACCCACTCACATCATCAATCCCTACCAACACCCCCGTCTCTCCATCCCGAATCAAACTCACCGGCCCCGCACTCCGCGTTGCCACCACAGGCAAGCCATGGGCCCAGGCATCCAACACCACGTTGC
This sequence comes from Alphaproteobacteria bacterium, assembly GCA_049297695.1. Taxonomy (GTDB): domain Bacteria; phylum Pseudomonadota; class Alphaproteobacteria; order UBA2136; family UBA6156; genus JACKLD01. The sequence goes on from JBAQUT010000082.1 coordinate 9,738, forward strand.
CCAACGGCTCATGGCGGCTGGGCACCAACCACACATCCGCCGCTGCCGCCACACGGCTCACATCGTCCACCCACCCCGCCCACCGCACGCGGGCTTCCACACCCAACTCCGCCGCCAACGCCTGCATGGCGGCCTTTTCAGGCCCTTCCCCCGCTACCAGCAACACGGCTTTCTCAGGCAACGCCGCCAAAGCCTTCAACGCCACATCAATTCCCTTCACAGAATGAATCCGCCCCGCCACCAGCATCACATACGCATCCTCTGCAATTCCATACGCCCCCCGAACCGCCCCGCGCTGCCCCCGCCACCCCGCCTTGGGCGCCGCCGTAAAGTTGCCGATAAACGCTGTTTTCTCAGGCGCCCACCCTTCCTTCACACAATAATCCACAATGTCTTGCGTGTTGCCAATCAGGTGCTCCACCCGCCCCCGATAGTTCTTCAGCTTGTAATACCCCCCCAACCGCGCCACGGTGGCCCATGCTTGACGCGACGCGAAGGAAGGCGCGTCCTGCGAAGCCCCCTTGGGCGTAGCAGGACTCGCCGGCACAAACGCCGTCCCACGGTTCATCCACCCCATCACCACATCCGGCTCAAATCCCAGCGCCAAATGCTTTATTTTAAAGGCCGAAAACACATCCCACCACCCGCCAAACCAGGCGGTCTGGTGGGGCACTCCCTCCTCCGTCAATCGCTTGGCCGCCCACCCGCCCTTGCGCACCACGGGCATCAGCACTACGTCCTTCCGCTTGCTCAACGCCACCATCAACCGCACAAAAATCGTCTCCGCCCCCCCAGCCTTCGGCGCCCCCCTCAGCTGCATAGTTTTCAATTTTTGAGCCATCTAAAATCCCTACCTTCCTTATTCCTAGCATCCTAGTACCTAAAACCTAGTACCTTACTTCTCACCCACCAAACTCTGCCGCGCAATCACCCGCCCTTTGCGCTTTTTGTGCTGGCCATCGCCCGCCCAGCCAGCCCGCCACCCCAGCAAACTGGTAAACACCCAAAAAGTTACCCACCACATGTTGAAAATGCTGGTGTTCGCCAACCCTGCCACCAAAAACGCACACAGGCTGGCCACCGCCGCCACGCCATACAGGTTGCCCTTGGCGTAGCGCACAAAGGTCATCATCAGGTAACCTACCAACGCCACAAACACCACCGTCCCCACCACACCGGCTTCCAACAACATTTGCAGCACCCAATTGTGAGGGTGCATATCCACCACGCCCGGCAAATTACGGTAATTCATAGGCCCAATGCCAAACCACACGTACTCTCCCATGTTATTCCAAACCGACTGCCACACCTCCAACCGCCCGCTCATAAGCCCGCGCCCCCCTTCGGGAACCACCATCACGCGCCGCAGCAAAAACTCCCACCCATGGGCAAAGCCGTACACGCCAAACCCCGCCACCATCACCGCCACCACGGCCACCCAATGCCGCAGGTGCACCACCATTTTATGATACCGCCCCGCCACCACCATAAACACCACCACGGCCACCAATCCCCCCATCCAACCAGCCCTGCCCCCGCACACAATCAAGGCCAGCAAACTCAATGCCGCAGCAGGCAACGCCACTTTTTTAGCAAACGGCTCGCCTTCTTTGGCTTTCATCAACAACCGCGCCCATACAAAGGGCAAAATCACCGCCAACGCACCGGAATAAAAATTCAACCGGTACTCCGTCGTGGCCATTTTGGCTCCATGGAGGAACTGCGCCAACCGCGGCTCATCCAGCAACGCATCCAGCATGGCAACCCCAATCATCACAAAGGTGCTCACGGCCAAACTTTTCAACAAAATCTCCACATAGGCGCCACTCATTTGGCGGAGCAACACAAACATCCCCACCGCAATCCCCGCCGCAAACACCAGCTGAAACCATTTGTCCAACGCATACCCCACGTTCACCCCCATCGCGGTGGATACCAGCAAACTCCCCAGCAACCCCACCACCAACACGCTCACCCAACTGTCCAGCACCAAGCGCAGGCTGCCGCGCAAACTTTCGCCTTGGGTGGCCGCCAATCCCGTCATTAGGCCCACGGCCAACAAGCCGTAGGTCAAGCCGGGCTTCAAAAACAAAATGCAGGGCAACGCCGCCCCCAACAACACCGCCGATATCCGCCACAACATGTGCTTGTCTTCAAGTCTCATGCCCCGCACCTTACACCAACTCCCCCTGTCAGTCACCCTTGTTGCTGGGGTTATAAGCGGGTATGAAGAAATCAAATCTTATTGCTTCGGCATTAGCTGCGGGATCCATTCTCTTAAGCGGTCATTCTGCGAATGGACAAGTCAAAATCCAACCCCATCAAGCCACTCAGGTTACTACAGTAACTACAAATCAAACTATCACTCCTCAAAAAATAGCTCATCATATTCAAGATATTAAAATCGTTCTCAATAAACTTGGTATTTATGATATATCTTCAGCATTTACAGCAAAAAACTCTCACGATTTTTCAACAAGGTCCCTTCAAATTATTCAACAAAACATTGATATCCCTGAGAGTGACATCCCTATTATTCTAAAGAGACTTAATCAGCTACATTCAGCAAAGCACTTTGCTCAAGAGTTTACCTTAGACGACGACAGAAAAGTTCATATTTTTGCCTCTGAATACGCGTCCTCACAAAATTTAGAAACTATGAGTAAAAGTAGTAACTTACACCATGCCGCTGTTGCTTACTGGACATATGCTCACGAAGCAAGCCATCCCATATTTATTAAATACTTTCAAAACCAATTAAAACCTTCTGGTATAGACCAAGAAACTGCTGCTGATATTGGTAGTTTTCACCTAATAAAAACTACCTTAGGTCAAGAAGCTTTCGATGATTTGTACCGTGTTGTAAAAGCATACCGCAAAGGTACAGTCCCTCTCCATGGATACTCTCATACCCACGGCTCAAATTATCAAAGTAATAAATTAATCTACCAACATGTTACAAATACCCCCGCGTTTAATTTAATGCCAGAAGAAGTGCTAAGAGTCTTCCAAGAAACTCCTCATTTCATTCATAAAGAATTAATTCCAAACAAGCCGGAAAGTATAGATAATCTTGAGCAAAATATTATGTCCGAACTTCGTAGTTTGGCAGGTTTGAAAGCAGGAGATATTACAAGCATCGACTTTACTCTTACCCAAAAAGATATTGAACGTATCAAGCTTGCCTACAGCCAACTCATAACCCAACCACTATATAGTAACGATCCTGAAATGATGCATATGGCAAAACGTGTCGCAACCCAAATGATGAGAGCCGTAGAAGGGCGATCACACGTCTACAATCAAGATCGTCAATCCAATTCAACAATTTCCCTAGATCCTTCCCTTTTCGGCTCAAAACGCTAACCCCTTGACCACCCCCACTCCACCCGCCATACTGGCTGCATGAGTATCGTTTTCCCCTTTCCCGCCCGTCGCCTTGCAGGCGGCGGTGGCCGTTAGGCCATTTTCATCTTCCCTCCCCTCGCGTAATCAGCTAAAACACCCACCAGAATCGAACAGAAAGCACGCACCATGCCCGCCACCGATATGTCCCAACTCGTCTCCCTCTGCCAACGCCGCGGTTTCATTTTCCAAAGCGGCGAGATTTACGGCGGCATGAAAGGCCTGTACGACTTCGGCCCGCTGGGAGTCGAACTCAAAAACAACATCAAACAAAGCTGGTGGCGCAGCATGGTGTACAACCGCGATGACGTGGAAGGTCTGGATGGCGCCATCATCGGCCACCCCCTGCTGTTCAAATATTCCGGCCATGCCGAAACCTTCAACGACCCGTTGGTGGAATGCAAAGATTGCCACGCCCGCCTCCGCGCCGACAAAATGGCCGACCGCACCAAATGCGACGAATGCGGCAGCAAAAACCTCATGGAACCCCGCGAGTTCAACATGATGTTCAAGGTACAGTACGGGCCCGTAGCCGACGATAAAAACACGGCCTACCTCCGCCCTGAAACCGCCCAGCACATCTTCGCCAACTTCAAAAACGTGCTGGATACCACGGCCCGCAAACTCCCCTTCGGTATCGCCCAAATGGGGAAGGCCTACCGCAACGAAATCATCGCCCGTAACTTCGTGTTCCGCGTGCGCGAGTTTGAACAGATGGAGCTGGAATTTTTCGTCAAACCCGGCGACGACGAAACATGGCACACCTATTGGCTGGAAGAACGCCTGAAATGGTGGGAAGCCCAAGGTGTCCCCCGCAGTAAAATCAAAATCAACGATGTTCCCAAGGCCGATCTCGCCTTCTACTCCAAACGCACGTTCGATCTGGAATACGAGTTCCCCCACGGCCACGATGAAATCGAAGGTGTTGCCAGCCGCCAAGATTACGATCTCGGAAGCCACACCAAAGACCAAGCAGACTTAAACCTCGTCACCAAGGTCAAAACCAACACCGACAGCAAAGCCCGCATGGCCGTGCAAGACCTTGAGACCAAGCAGTGGGTCGTGCCCTTCGTCATCGAACCCTCTGCTGGTGTGGAACGCGCCTTCCTCGCCATCATGAACGAGGCCTATCACGAGGAGAAACTGCCTGCCAAAGAAGGCGCCGACGCGGAAGATTCCACCCGCATCGTCCTGAAGTTCAAACCCCACTTGGCCCCCATCAAGGCCGCCGTCATTCCGCTGGCCAAAAACAAGCCAGAGCTGGTGGCGCTGGCCAAAAGCGTGAAAGACACCCTGCAAAAACTCGGCCTCGGCCGCGTGATGCTGGAACTCTCTGGCAACGTGGGCAAAGCCTACCGTAAAAACGATGAAATCGGCACCCCCGTTTGCATCACAGTCGACTTTGAGAGTCTGAACGACGGCATGGTCACCCTGCGGGATAGGGATTCCATGCAGCAAGAGCGCGTAGCTATCACGACGCTCTCCGACCGTTTACGGGCTCTCGTAACCGCTGCCTAAATCCTTCGTCCAACCGCTCGGCGGGGCTTGTCCCACACCGAGTTTGGATAAGGCGTTGCTCGGCATTTGCACAAACCTGCGCGCTTCCGTGTCTCCAATCCCCACTTCCAAGGTTCTCATATCCTCCGCAACACGCCTCTCAAGCCCATGCCGCAAAGGTGATAACTCCTCTCCTTCAGCCCATAATCCAACCCGCGTTAACGCTTTGGATGCATTCTGGTATGCCACCTTGGCACGCCATGTTCCATACCACGCCTTCATATGGTTGCGAATGTTTTGGTTCGGGACAAACTCAGGTAGTTCATACCTTTCTTTCCGCAGATACGTCACCACACGGTGCATATCTCCCCGCCCTTGGTCATAGGCCGATTCCAAGTCAAATCCTTGGTCGTAATAAAACACTCCTCCACTCAGTCCTGCTCCCAACAAACCCAACCCTGCGCTCAAGCTGGTCGTATCTAAACCCATGTAGTAAAATAACAAACTTGTTGTACTTCCACCCAAACCCAAGCAGACAAGCCCTTTTCCATAACTGGTACTCACGCGCACGGCAACACGGCCCGCCGAAGCCCTCCACACATCGTGCAAGGGCCTTATAGCTGTCGTGACATAGGCGGCGTTCATACCCCCTAAATAGGTCGGTTAGCGTTGGTTTTCAACCCCGCGCAACGCCAACACCGCCCCTTTGTTGCCCCACCACGCTTCCAAGGTGGCATAACTGTCTTCCGGCATAGCCTCTGTCCCCGCCGCACGCTCCACATCCAAGGCCGCGTTTTGGGCCTTCAACACCAACCGCTCTTGCTCGGCATGGTACATATCCTTAAAATTCACTCCATACACCTTTTGGATGGTCCCCAAAGCCGTCACACCCGCCTTCGCCTTCACAAACCTCTCCCGTACCTCGCGGCCCGCCGCATGGGCCCCCAACCACATGGCGGAACTTATCCCCGCCACCAAAACCCCGCACGCCTTCGGACCAACACCTTCCAAGGTATAAGCCGCATAAGCACCCATCGCAACACCCGCCAGCATTCCAAGCTTTTTATAACGCCCCGCTCGCAGCTTGGCTTCATCCACCCCCATACGGGCTTCCCAATGCTCCCGCGCCAACAGCAACACCGCCCGTGCGGTATCCCCATCCTTCGGCAATTGGCGCAACATCCGGCTCATAGCCCCAATATAGGGCATTCATAACGCCTTACAACCCCCGCCCCCACGCCCGCGGCCCGGCTTCCACACGGGTGATGGTCAAACTGCTGTCCAACACATAACTCACGGGCAAGGCCAAAGCGCCCAGCTTCTCCCGCGTCACAATCCCTTGGCTATCAAACCACACGGTAAACCCGCGGCCGTAGTTTTTATCCCGCAAAAAGTCTTTCACGGTTTGGGCATTTTTGTCGGTCATAATCACAATCACTTTGGCCTGCCCGCTTTTACCCAAAGCATCTAAGTCGGGGAGCTCCTGCACGCACGGTGGGCACCACGTGGCCGCCACGTTCAGCAGCACGGGCTTACCGCCGCTGCCGCCCATGTCTTCCGCCAACATCAGGTCGGCAAAAGGCTGGATTTCCCCATCCAACGTCCCCACCACCACATCCGCCATGTTTTTACCCACCCACACGTGCATAGCCTTCTGGCTGGCACTCTCGTCGGCCCCACAGGCAGTAACCATCAACGCCAGTAGCATCACCCAACGCATCTCAAATCCCTTTCTTCCTAGTCCTATCACCTAAAACCTATTACGCCACGCCAACCCCACCCCGCAAACACGCCCCCGCAAACGCATTCCACTTCACCGCAGCCCCCAACTGAGGGTTCCCAAAGCTGTAACTCACCGCCGTGCCTACCAACAAGCCATAAAACATCTCGGTGGCCTGTTCGGGGGTTACATCCCGCACCAATCCTTGCTGGGCTTCCGCCATTTTCAACATTTGGGCCACTTGGGCGCGCACTTTGGCATTCAACAGCTTCACACGCTCGGCCATGGGGGCGGCTTCGGTGGTGCCACCGCCCACCAACATACGGGCCAACCCAGGGTGACCCTCCAAAAATGCCATGTGCTGCTCAAAAATCATCTGAAGCTTCTGCGCAATCGGCTCGCTCCCCTGCTGAACACGGTTCAACGGCCCCAACAGGTTGGCTTCCATGTAGGTGGCAATGCTTTCAAAAATATCGTCTTTGCTTTTGTAATGGCGGTAAATAGCACCATCGGTCACATGAATTTCCTGCGCAATGCGCTGCACCGTAATCTTCGTGGCCGGGTTTTCCAGCAACGTGGCCACGGCCTTCAAAATCCGCAATTGCCCTTGGCTCATTTCCCCATTCCGCGCCATGAAATATCTCCTTGTGTAAGCGTGCATTTACATGAGTCCCACAATCCCGTCAAGGTCACTTTTTCCACTTATACCTCTTGAAAAACCCGATTCCCCTTACCAACTCCCTAGAATGACAACACCTCCCAACCTCCCCAACCGCCGCATCACATTCCGTGATGAAGACTTATGGGCAGCCGACAAACACATTTTGGGATGCTTCCAACTGAATGAGCACGATTTCATCCAACGTGCGTGCAATCAATTCTGTAAAAATAACAAGTTAAATCCTTTCAACATATTCATTATGCCCAACGAAGCTGAAGATAAAATGTACATTACTTTCAGCGGATCACGTCTTTGGGATCTCCCCTCATGGAGTATCATTATGAGCGCTGGCTCACTCAAACACTACAGAGGCCTCAACCAAGCTTCTAACTTTGCTCATGAATTTGGACACGCCCTAACTTACGATAGCGATGAGTTTAAAGCCGACGCAAAGGCAGGTACATTTCTTGGAAACGACACTATTCTCTCATGGTTAAATTTCATGACAACAATCCACGGGCACACACAAAACGGGAAAGGCCCATCCCTCCAAGATCGTATTGAAGTCCTCTCCCACGCCAATATCGACGAGGCCCGCAAAGCTGCCTAAATCGCTTTATCCCCCCGCATAATCCAATACTGCTGGGCCACGCTCAACACGTTGTTCACCAGCCAGTACCACACCAACGCGGCGGGGAACCACAAAAACATCACCGTAAAAATCACGGGCATCCACTTAAACACCATCGCCTGCGCAGGGTCGGCGGGCGGCGGGTTTAGCTTCATTTGCACCCACATGCTGATGCCCATCAGCACGGGCAAAATAAACAGCGGGTCGGCCAAACTCAAGTCATGCACCCACAGGTCCAAAGGCCACAAACCGGGGGCCGCGTGGCGGAACTCAAACGCCAGCAACACCACTTTGTACATGGCGAAAAAGATAGGTATCTGCACCAGCATCGGCCAACAGCCGGAAAGTGGGTTCACCTTGTTGTCGCGGTACAGCTTCATCATTTCCATGGCCATGCCTTGCTGGTCGTCTTTCATGCGCTCTTTCATGGCTTCCATCTGGGGCTGAAGTTTCTTCATCTTCGCCATGGCATGGTAGCTTTTGTTGGCCAGGGGGAACGTGGCAATCTTCAGCGCCAACGTCATCAGTACAATGGCCAAGGCCCAACTTCCGGTTAAACCATGAAACCACAAAACAATCTTGTAAAACGGCTTGGCAATCTTCTCAAACCACCCCCACGCAATGGCTTTGTCCAAATGGTGCCCAGCTGCCGCCAAAGCCGCATCTTGCTTAGGCCCGGCGTACAACGCGTAGGTTACCTTGGCTTCACCCCCCGCAGGCACCACCACCGCCGCCCCTTGCACGCTGGCCGTAAACACAGGTGTGCCACCCACATCCGCCATGCGGAACGCCCGCACACTCTCCCTCAGCCCTTCGGGCATCCACGCCGTCATAAAGTAATGGCTGGTCATGCCCCACCATCCGCCCGCCGCGGTTACAGGGTTGCTCCCCTTGCCATCGTCTAAGCTGCTGAACGACTCCTCGTGCAACAATGCCCCCTCGTCGCCCACCGTCACGCCCATGGGCCCATGGTAACTCACCCACGTGCTCATTTCCTTGGGCAGTTCGCCCTTGGCCCTGTGCACCTGCGCATACGGCGTCACGCTCACAGGCAAGGCCGCCGTGTTGGCCACGCTGTCGGTCACCCGCAACGTAAAATCATCGCTCAAGGCCAATTCACGGCCAAACACCTGCCCGCTGGCGTTTTTCCACCCCAACACCACGGTGTCGCTCGTTTGCGCCACCACCTGCCACACCGCCCCCGCACCCGGCGCCTCAATCCCGCCCCCCAACCAGCCGCTTTCGGCATATTCGGTAGGGTGCGTGCTGCTGGGGTCGGCTTCCACCGCCAACTGGGCATACCCCAACTCATTCCCACCGGTGCGGGTATAGCCCTTCAAAACCCAACCTTCCACCTTCCCGCCCGCAAGGTTGTAACTTACCTTCACCTTCTCATTCTCCAACACCACAGGCACAATCACAACCTGCTCGTCCACCATGCCGGCGGGCGCTTGTACCACAGGTTCTGGGGCCAAAGCCGCCTCAGCCGCTACGGGCGAAGGCTGCGGGGTTAAACTCCGCCCATACCCCAACATCTCAAATCCCAGCATAATCAGCAAACTGACAACCACCGCCACCATCAGGTTGCGGGTGCTTTGGGTATCGCGGGGCTTCAGCATGGCGTGGGTTCCTTTGTTAGCGGTGCTTATGCCATGTGTCGGGCACGGGGTCAAACTC
>JBAQUT010000083.1:0-2635 GCA_049297695.1 Alphaproteobacteria bacterium
CATTTGGTGAGCTGTTGTGGTGGAGATACCATGAGGAAGGGTTTCGGCGAAGCGAAAGTAGCGGTTGTAAATGGTAAGAGAAAGTACTGTAACAATGCCTACATCACTTACGATATTCACCACAATAGCTGGGGTATCGTGCAAGACAAAGATTGAATAGAACGTACCGACCATGCCTGTGTAAAACCATAAAAACCACGACGAAATTGATACAGATTCCGAGCGGCCTGTGGCCTGAATAAGAGTGGCTATTTGAGGAATATAGGCAAAGATAGAAATAATGGCATTGCCTGTAAACAGGAACGTGAGAATCGCATGAAAGGTTTCAAGTGGTATCATGCGATATTAGCCTTAATTTTGGCTTCAAAGAGGTGTTTGAAGTGCTTCAAGGTGCCTTGGACAGGCCACATCGCGCCATCGGCGAAGGCGCAGATGGTGCGGCCTTCAATTTTTTTGGTGAGGGCTTGGAGTTGGGCCAGTTCGTCCACCGTGCCATGGCCGTCGGCTAGGCGCGTCATGAGGCGGTTGACCCAGCCCACGCCTTCGCGGCAGGGGGTGCATTGGCCGCAGGATTCGTGTTTGTAGAAGGCAGAAATACGGGTCATGACGCGGAGGACATCCACCTGTTTGTTCATCACCACCACGGCCGCCGTGCCGAGGCTGCTGCCCAAGGGTTTCAGGCCGTCGAAGTCCATGATGGCTTGCTCGGCCAGTTCTTTCGTGAGGATGGGCGTGCTGGAGCCGCCAGGGATGATGGCTTGGAGGTTGTCCCAGCCGCCGATGACGCCGCCCGCGTATTCGTCGATGAGTTCCCGCAAGGGGATGGACATGGGGGCTTCCACGTTGCAGGGGGTGTTCACGCTGCCCGAAATGCTGAAGATTTTGGTGCCGTGGTTGTTGGGGCGGCCCCAGCGTGTCCACCATTCCAGAGGGTTTTTGAGGATGGGGGGGACTTGGGCGATGGTTTCGACATTGTTAATAGTGGTGGGGCAGCCGTACAAGCCAAACCCTGCGGGGAACGGGGGTTTGAGGCGGGGTTGGCCTTTTTTGCCTTCCAAACTTTCCAGCAGGGCCGTTTCTTCCCCGCAAATGTAGGCCCCTGCCCCGAGGTGCACGTAAATATCCACATCCACGCCTGTTTTTTGGATATTTTTACCGAGGAATCCTGCGGCGTAGGCTTCTTGGATGGCTTGGTTGAGGCGGCTGGATTCGTCGTAGTATTCGCCGCGAACATAGATGTAACCCGCTTTGGCGCCCAGCGTGTAGCAGCCGATGATCATGCCTTCCACCAGCGTGTGAGGATCGAACCGCAGGATGTCGCGGTCTTTGCAGGTTCCGGGTTCGCCTTCATCCGCGTTGCAGACCAAATAGTGTGGTTTGTTCGAGACTTCGGGCTTGGGCATGAAGCTCCACTTCATCCCCGTGGCAAAGCCCGCGCCGCCACGGCCACGGAGGGCGGAGGCTTTGAGTTTTTCAATATGCTCCACCGGTGGTTTTTGGAGGAGTTCTTTCAAACCTTTATAGCCGCCGCGTTTTTGGTAGCCTTTGATGGACCAGTCGGCTTTGCCATCGAGGTTGGGGAAGCATTTATCTTGCGGGGTGAGGCGGGGGAACATATTAACTAACTCCTACAATACTGAAATAAAAATGAACTATATTTAATTTCAAACTTCCATGCTTAATTAGATCAATTGTTGCATCGGATGGAATACCATTAGAAGCATGTTCTTTTTCTCCGAAAGAACTATGTCTCTCAGTTTCAAAACTTAACCATATAATTGAATTCTTAGATACTTGTGGCAGTGAATCTACTCTAACTACAATATTCAAATAAGCACTATCTATTTCTACGGAACCTACATATGAAACGTTTTTAGCATTACGTCTTATAAATGTTATGCGAGTAGACTCAATATTAACTTCAGAAGGTATACCTTCTGAATGAATTACTCTTAATTTTGATTCATCTAAACTTATGCTCAATTCTTCACCGTTAGGATAGTAATCATCACCATTAGGGAAATAATTATAACTAATTGCTCTGATTGGTATATCTCTCATACCAAATTGATCATAAAAACTCATTTTGAAAAACTTCCATCAATCCATTTGGGAGATTGCCGCGCTGCGCTCGCAATGACGCCTGCGGCGTAAGGGGCTTCGCCCCTTAATCCCAACAAGGAAACGCTACGCGTTAATTTTGAACCGTGGATCCCCGCCTGCGCGAGGATGACGCTTGCGCGTCCAAGGGGGCAAGCCCCCTTGACCCCCGTCTCCGTAGTTGGCCATGGGTTAAATTTCATGCTGCGTACTCCCCGCCGGTGATGGGGTCTATGGGTGATGGGGTGGTTTCGGCGAGGGATGAGACGCCTTTGGATTTGAGGTCTTTGAGGATTTGCTTGGTTTGTTTGGCGTCCAGCTTGGTGTAGTAGTGGCTGCTGCCGTTGGTGGCGGTGATTTGCATCATGGGGGCGTCCACGCAGGCACCGAGACATTCCACTTCGGTGAGGGTGAACGTGCCGCAGGTGCTATGGCCTTGGTGGTGGTCGTTGAGGTGCGTAATGCCGGTGTGTTCTTTGACTGCTTGAAGAATGGCGTCGGACCCACGCACCATGCAGGCGCAATTGGTGCACAC
>JBAQUT010000084.1:0-2695 GCA_049297695.1 Alphaproteobacteria bacterium
CGTATGGGGAAGCCTTATCCCCGTCTGGGGCCTCCTCCTCAACGCCGCCCCTTACATGGTAACCCATAACCTCCCCGCGTTTGCCGAAGGCCTCTCCATGCTCGCCAGCGGCAACCTCCCCAACAACGGCGTTGCAGGGTTTATTCAATCCATGGCCGATCTCAAAATCGCCGCCTTCTGGCTCGTCTTCACCACCCTCGCCGCCTTGTGCCTCGGCGCTTTCCCACGGGGCGGCCGCGTGCAACCCATAATCGTCCTCACGCTCGCCTGCACGGCGGGCTTAGGGGCCTTCATCCTCGCAACGCACTCGTGGCCCAGTTACTCCCAAATGTTTGCTGGCTTCCTATGCCTCCTCCTCATCTCGTTGTTCGATAAACTCCTCACCGAGCGTCCCCATCCCCCCTTCAAACCCCTCCTCCCATGGGCCGCCCTCACCATGCCCTTGGCCTTGGCAGCCCTGTTTGTCGCCTACAGCCTGCTCATCACCACGCGCCTGTACGTGCACGGCTTCCCCGAACCCGAAGCCGCCCTCAAAGTGGAGGCCTTCCAAACCTACCTCACCGCCACCCACCGCCACGGCGTGCCGTTCCTATCCCCGTCGGATATGAACCTCCACTGGCGCCTGCACGAATCCCACCACGGCTTCCCCCACGCCTCCCACACAGGGCATATCTTTGCTGGCTGGTGGAGCCACGTTTCCCCCCACACCGCCTTTGCCACGCCCAACAGCACCGAAGCCTATTGCCACCTGCTGGAAGAACGCGGCCCTCCCCTCTACGTCGCCCCCACGCGGGAAGCCGGCCTCGCCTGCATGGATAACCCCACCACCGCCTACACGCTGGATGCCCTCCTCCCCTACGGCACCCACGGCCAAACCATGGCCATTTACCTTCGCAACAATCTTTAAAAATAACTTTACCTTTGGACATGTAAAGGGGGTTGAGGGGGCTTCAGCCCCCTCACGCCGTAAGGCGTCATTCCAGGGAGCACGGCCCCGCAAACAGTCCAGATACCCCCAAACGCTCCCGCCGCGCGCAACCTGGAATCCAGTACAGGTATTTCACAAAGCTCCAACATTACTTTTTTCTACAAAAAAGCAAAGGGAGCCTCTCGGCTCCCTTCCCACAAACCCAACCTACAAACTCAACCCCGCCGCCTTTAACGCCTTCTTCATAGCGGGCGATACCCGTTGCCATTTCCCGCCCCCCAGCAACCGCTGCACCACAATGTACAGCCGCAGCAACCAGCGCATTTTGGGGTTGGCCCCAAAAAACACAGGCCGCACGTTCTGGTCGTTCAAGGCGCTGTGCATCACCACATTCACCATGCCAGAGTAATCAAACAACGCCTCCACCGGCAAGTCGGGCATCACGGCAGGGTTAAATTTATCCGCCCGCACAAATATGCAGTTGGTCAACGTGCAGCACACCAGCTTATACCCCTTCTCACGCCCCAACCGCTCCATGGCCTTGGCGGAAGCCCGCATAAACACCTCGCCCTCAGGGTCGTTGTAATCAATCCAAGGCGGGATGGTATAGTTGTGCTCAATCACCACAATCCACGGGTTCAACACCTTCACGCTTTTCCAAATGTGGTAATCCGTGCTGTCAATATCAATGCTCAACATCCCAAGCTCGGTGGCAAACCCAGCCTTCTTGGCCAAGGCATCCAGACACGTATCACCTTGGGGTGTAATAAAGGCGTTCAGCACGGTCACTTTGTACTTTTTGGAATAATCCCGCACCAACGCATCGTAGCGTTCCTTATCGGCCTCAATCAACAAAGCGGCCCATTTTTTATCGTGCCACAACGTGTATGCGTTAGACATAAACTTCCCGTCCCACGCCCCAAACTCGCAGCACGTGTGGGGTATGCCCGTCAGGTTTTGAATCAGATACGCCAAAATCCCGTCTTCCCCATGCTGCGAAGTTACGTTGTCCCCCTTCTCGTTCAGCTTGAACACACCCGAAGATTTCACAGTTTTGCTAGCTTTGGCAGGTTTGGCAGATGCACGCGTGGCCATCGGGTTTTCTTTCGTTGATACGCCAAGCTTATGGCGTTTTTACGCCAAAGTGTCTACCCCATTTGCCCGCGTGGCAGGCACATGCCCCCACAGCGCAAGTCCCAACGCCACCCCCAACGCCACCGCATACCCTGCAATCGTGGCATTGGCGGCGGCCATCATCCCGTGGGAAATCAACATCCACCCCAAACCCGCCTTCACCACCAACCCCGTCAAGGGCGCCACAAACTGGTAGCGCACGCGGCCATACCCCTGCACCGCCTGCTGGCACACGGCATACCCGCCCATCAACCATGCCGCTACCAACAACCGCTGAAACACCGGCACCGTCGCCTCAAACTCGCTTCCAAACAACATAGGTACCAACCACGGCCCCACCAGAGCCATGCCCACACAGGTCACGCCAAACACCGCCATCACCGCCGCCAGCGTTACCAGCAACAGCTGGGTACGCTCCTGCACGTGCAGTTCCCGCGCCAGCCGCGGCATCAGCACCGCCGCAATGGCCCCCGGCAACATCACCATGGCGTCAATCAAGGTTAAGGCCACGGTGTAATGCCCCGTTTCGGCCAACGGGCGGAACATCCCCAGCATCAGCACATCCACCTTTTGCAACACAATCCAACACACGTTGGCACCAAAGCCTGCCAGAATCAAATGCTTGTTCTCACG
>JBAQUT010000085.1:0-3260 GCA_049297695.1 Alphaproteobacteria bacterium
GGGAATACTACCAAGGATTACTTAAAATCCAAAAGCCACTCCACCATGAACCAAAGTTTTACCATCGTTCATAACACCCAAGGTAACGCTACTACGTACCTGTTTTGAATCTTCCGGGCTCATTTTATAGGTATGTTCCAGTGTAACAGTACCAATACCACGAGCCTGATTGCATTTACCCACAGCAGTCAAACCAGTGCTGGCACCAGCCGAAGTTACCGTTTCAGATTTGCAATCCTCACCGGTAAAAGCAACACCAATACCGGCGTTCATACCAACCGAGTTACGCTCGTTAATCATTTTTTCAACACCAGCTTTCACTTGACCAACAGCCAAGTATTTCAACTTATTTGTATTTTTAAAGTTATAACCCTCGGTACCACTAAATTCCTGACTAGTTTCAGTGTTACCCGTACCTACAACAACTTCTGCACCCACAAAACCTTTAACGGTCCCATGTTCACGTTTAATGGTACGTCGGATTTCAGCCTTACCACCCATAAATTTGTGTTTACCAATAACACCACCCACGGCACCGATACTACGCTCGGTTTCTGTCACCATAGGTGCTTCATCAAACTTCATATCTTCAGGGCAAGGCATGGTAACTTGTTTACCCTTCTGAATTTTAATGTCCTGAGGATAACCATCCTTGCAGATACGAGTTTTGCCACCATCTTTCAAACCTTCAGCAGCCACAGGGCTGTGGTTTGCATCTTGAACAGCAGCAGTGGCACCCGCCAATACAGCTACACCAGCAGCCATCAATTTCTTTGTAAAGTTACTCATAACCCATCTCCTTTGTTGGTTCTCTTCCGAGATAGCTATGTATACAACTTTCCGCAAGGGGTTCTGACACTTTTTTTGTAAAAATCTTCATAAGGTGGGTATTTTGGGGGTAAGCGGGCATACTACCTACTAAATATAGAGTTACCTTACCACTTCAGCTCCACCCCAACGCCCACATATCCCTGTTTATGGGCGTTGATACCCCCCTTCAACCGCAGCATAGCCGTAGGGTCGGCCCTCTTAGGGGTGTCGCCCAACGCCCATTCCATACGGGTAGAAACTCCGATGCTCTTCCAATCCCCCGCCGCTACGGCCCCAACGGGGATGTCTAAGGTCAAACTCTGTGTGCGGGGTGCAGGCACGGGCATGGGCAACGGGGTCAGGTTAAACTTCAGCACAGCTTCCGGTGTTACCCCAAACGGCAGCACATCCAGCTTCATCTGGGCCACCGCCGCAGGGTTCAGGGCCGTATCCGCACGGGCTTTACTGGCAGGCAACCCCCACGCCACAACCACGCCCACGGCGGCAACACAACGCAACGGGCATCCAAGGCGTGGCAACGCGGTTCATTCTCCCTAAGTTTAAAGCCGTTTTCATGGCAGGCATGCCACATAGAACCACCTCACCCCCCGCGCAACCCTTAATCCCAGCAAAGGGCCTCTCGGTAAGAAACCTGTAAGCAACCCCTCGCCATCCCCCCAACAGGTAGATGCGGGATGGAAAAATGGGATGAGCGCAGACCGAGTACCGCAAGCGTACATCCTGCGTACGTGCGGAACGGAGGGCCAGCAAAGCCCATTTTACCGCCCGCAGATGCCTGTTGGCTATCTGTAAGGCTTCGGCTCCGCCCCACTGTAATCATAAAACCCCTTGCCCGTCTTTTTGCCCAGCCACCCCGCATCCACAAACTTCACCAGCAGCGGGCAGGGGCGGTATTTGCTGTCGCCCAACTCATGGTGCAACACGCGCATAATGGCCACGCAGGTGTCCAGCCCGATAAAATCCGCCAGCGTCAACGGCCCCATGGGGTGCCCCGCCCCCAGCTTCATGGCGGAATCAAGGCTCCGCACGTCGGCCACGCCGTCTTGCAGGGCATAGGCGGCTTCGTTCAACATGGGCAACAGCAGGCGGTTCACAATAAAGCCGGGCACATCCTCACTGGTGGCCACGGTTTTGCCCATGCGCACAGCCACTTCCACCACGCGCTCGTAGGTTTCCTGCGTGGTGGCCAACCCGCGGATAATCTCAACCAGCTGCATCATGGGCACGGGGTTCATAAAGTGCATTCCAATAAACCGCTCAGGCCGCTTGGTAACGGCGGCAAGGCGCGTAATGGATATACTGCTGGTGTTGCTGGCCAGCAAACAAGCAGGGTTCAGCACGTCGTCGGCTTCCCTAAATATCTTTTTCTTCACCTCTTCATTTTCTGTGGCGGCTTCAATTACCAAATCGCAGGCTGTCAATTCGGCCATTTTGGTGGCGGTGCCAATGTTGGCCATGGCGGCGGCTTTGGCCTCGGCCGTCATTTTGCCTTTTTCTACCTGACGGTCCATGTTTTTGCCAATGGTGGCCACGGCCTTTTCAAGGCTGGCGGGGTTCACATCCAGCATAATGGCCTTGTACCCGCTTTGGGCCGCCACGTGGGCAATGCCGTTCCCCATTTGGCCTGCGCCGATAATCCCAATCACGTTCACCATGGCCTGTTCTTTCTTCTTGTTGCGGTGCAGTATGGGGCAAAACACGCGCCTTGTCAGCGGGGTACGGGTGCGATAAACAGGCGTATGAGCAAAACCCTCCCCATCCTGTTGCATCCGCACACGGTTCTGCGGGCCAAGGCCGCACCATTGTCCGATGTTTCCGATGCCACCCGCACCACGTTGGCCAACATGCTGGAAACCCTCCACACCGCCCAAGGCATCGGCCTTGCCGCCCCGCAAATCGGTCTTTCCCAACGGATTGTCGTCATTGAGCACGAGGTGGAAGGCGAACCCGGCCACCGCACCCCCAAAAGCGGCAGCAAACCGCTGCTCATGGTCAACCCCACCCTCCTCGCAACATCCACCGATATGATTGAAAGCGAAGAAGGCTGCCTGTCCATCCCGTGGCTGTACGATGTCATCCACCGCCATGCCGAAGTGAAGGTTGGCTACCTCGACGAACACGGCAACCCTCAAACTGTGGAAGCCGACGGCCTCCTCTCCCGCTGTTTGCAGCACGAACTAGACCACTTAGACGGCGTGCTGTTCATCGACCACCTCAGCCGCCTCAAACGCGGGTTAGCCGATAAAAAGTATAAAAAACTTCTGGTCGACTTTGTGGACGACAAACCCTACCCGTTTGTGCAGGAGTAACCAGCCCATGAACCTCATCTTCATGGGCTCCCCCGCCTTCGCCGTCCCCAGCCTTCAAGCCCTCCACGCCGCAGGCCACACCTTTGCGGCCATTTACACCCAACCCCCCCCCCCCCCACG
>JBAQUT010000086.1:0-9295 GCA_049297695.1 Alphaproteobacteria bacterium
GTGGTGGCCATTGGCAATTTTGATGGCGTGCACGCGGGCCACCGCAGTTTGTTGGGTGTGGCCAAGGCCCAAGCCGTGGAATGCAACCTGCCGTTGGTAGCGTTGACGTTTGAGCCGCACCCGCGCAGCGTGCTGTTCCCCCATATTCCGTTGCACCGCCTCACCGACGCCCCCACGAAAGCCCGGCTGTTGAAAGAGGCTGGTGCTGATGCCGTGGCGGCGGTGGCGTTTACGTTAAATGTGGCGAGCTGGAGCCCTGAAAGGTTTGTAACCGACGTGTTGGTAACCTGGCTGAAAGCGAAGGTTGTGGTGGTGGGAGACGACTTTGCTTATGGCCATAAAGCGGCAGGTAATACGTTAGCGCTTCAAAGAGATGGAAGGTTTGCGGTAATGGTTCTTCCGCTGTTGAGCGATGCTGGGGGTGTTATTTCTAGCCGGCGTTTGCGCGGAAGTTGAACAGCAGTTCAGCATAAATCGTTCCAGCTCGCGGGCATTGCAGAGGCCTATCTTATCACATAGAGATTTCAAGGAAGAATTTTGAAACATTGTTTGGAGAAGTTCTGCGTGAGTCTCCCTAGAATTTTCCAAGTTTATGATAGACTCTCTGAGACGATCCAGAAGATCCATACGTTCTTGAATATGCTCATTGATAGGCTCAATCGATTGCTTATAGGCGCGTTGGTAGCCTTTGTCGCGCCACGAAGGAAGAGAGGCATCTTTTTGAAAAGACATTTCTCTAGATGATGTTTTGCGATGAAAATGTCAAGAGGGGCTGACAACGGAGTGATTATTCGTTAGGGTGCGGGGCTTAGTAGGGAGTTTTACCATGAATAAACCAGTCCAGCCCGCCGCTGAAAAAAGCCCGTTTGCCGATACGTTGCGCCTGCCGAAAACCGACTTCCCCATGCGGGCGGGCTTGCCCGTGCAAGAACCCCAATGGGTGAAGCGCTGGCTGGACGAAGACGTGTACGGCAAACTGCGGGCCAAACGTGTGGCGGAAAAAGCCCCCAAATACATTGTGCACCTTGGCCCGCCGTACGCCAACGGGAACTTCCACATGGGCCATGCCCTTACCTACGTGCTGAAAGACTTGATTGTGCGCAGTAAGTTTATGGCGGGGTTTGATAGCCCCTACGCCCCCGGCTGGGATTGCCACGGCCTGCCCATTGAGTGGAAAATTGAAACCGAATTGCGGGATAACAAGCAAACCAAGCACGATATTAGCCTAAAAGACCTGCGTGCCCGCTGCCGCGCCTATGCGGACAAATGGATTGCCGTGCAGAAGGCCGAATGGCAGCGCTTGGGGGCGATTGGGGATTGGGACCGCCCCTACAAAACCATGGACAAAGCCAACGAGGCGGGCATTGTGGCGGAGCTGGGCAAAATGGTTCAGCGGGGCATGGTGTACCGAGGTTTGCGCAGCACATTGTGGAGCTGGGCGGAAGAAACTGCTCTGGCGGAAGCGGAGGTGGAATACAAAGACGTGGTGAGCACGGCGGTGTATGTGGCGTTGCCGTTGTTGAATAATGATTTTGGAAATTGGCCAGGCCAAAGTCATCTGGTTATCTGGACAACAACGCCATGGACACTCCCTGCCAACCGCGCCGTGGCGTTGAAAGCGGATGAAGATTACACGGGCATTGAAGTTGACGGTAAAGGGATTTACTGGGTCGCAAAAGACCTTGCTGAATCGTTCTGTACAGCCGTGGGAATCCCTTTTAAAACGACAGAGAATCTTCCAGCAAAGGCCTTGATAGGTCAGCGTGTGGTTCACCCTCTCTACGAAGGTGTTTCTGGCCCTGTGGTGGAAGGCTTCCACGTCACCACCGACAGTGGTACGGGCTTGGTGCACATTGCCCCTGCTCATGGTCAGGAAGACTTTCAGATTGGGCAACAATTTGGGTTGGATGTTACCTGTCCTGTGATGGGAGATGGGCGTTATGTACATGCACTACCTGATTTACCGATTACAAAAGTTCAATTGGCAGGCAAGCTGATTTGGAAAGCCCAAAAAGAGATTTTGGCTGAGCTGGAAGCCACGGGCAAACTGCTGAAGGCGTACGATTACCCCCACAGCTACCCCATCAGTTGGCGGAGTAAGAAGGAACTTATTTTCCGCACCACGCACCAATGGTTTGTGGATTTGGATGGCGCCAAGGTGCCCGAAACGGGGAAAAGCATCCGCGAGAGCAGCTTGGATTGCATCTACGCCACCAGTGGTAACAGGGGCGTGAATTGGGTGCCCGCCACGGGCCAAAACCGTATTGGCGAGATGATCAAACACCGCCCCGATTGGTGCATTAGCCGTCAGCGGGCATGGGGCGTGCCGATTACCATCTTTGAAGTTCCTGGGGAAAAATTTGAGAATGTTAATGGAATAATAAACGGCATTATAACAGATAAAGATGTTTGGAATCGTGTCGTAACATTCGTATCTCAAGAAGGTATTGATGCTTGGAATGATAGGATTGAACAGGGTCGATTAACAGAATTCTTCCCAGATGGATGGCTTCAGAGTCGGGGGATTCAAGTTAATGATTTAATTCCAGTGACCGACATTTTGGACGTGTGGTTTGACAGCGGCACCACCCACGCCCACGTGTTGCGGGCGGATGGGGCCGAGGGCCAGCGCTTCCACCGCGCCGATGGCAAACGCCCCGCCGATTTGTACCAAGAAGGCTCCGACCAGCACCGCGGGTGGTTCCACTCCGCCATGCTGACCAGCGTGGCCAACTACGGGGATGCGCCGTACGAAAACGTGGTGACCAGCGGGTTTGTGGTGGATGGTGAAGGTCGCAAGTTCAGCAAAAGCCTTGGCAATGGCGTAGAGCCCAGCCAGTTGTGGGACAAACTGGGTATGGACATTGTGCGTCTGTGGGTTTCGGCCAGCGATTACAGCGAGGATATCCGTTATTCGCCCACCATCATGGACGGTATGAGCGAGGCGTATCGCCGCTTCCGGAATACCTTCCGGTGGTTGTTGGGGAATTTGAACGGTTGGGATAAACAACCTGTGGCTTATGCCGATTTGCCCGAGCTGGAGCAGTACATGCTGCACCGTTTGGCGGATGTGTTGACCAAAGTGCGCGGGCATATGGATGCGTACCAATTCCACAAGGCCTACCGCGAGCTGTACGAGTTTTGCGGCGGAGATTTGAGCAACTTCTACTTTGATGTGCGCAAAGACGTGTTGTACTGCGACCCCTTGAGCAGCAAGGAACGCCGCGGGTGCCTCACGGTGCTGGATATCATCCTCCGTGCGTTGGTTACCCACTTGGCGCCCATTCTCTCCTTCACGTGCGATGAAGTGTGGCGGAATTACGGGAACAAGGATTCCGTTCATTTGGAAACGTTTGTAAATGTAGAAGTTGTATCTTCAGCAGATTTTGAAATGCGTTGGGAAGAAATTCGTAATGCTCGTAATGAGATTAATATTGGTTTGGAAAAATTACGTGCAGAGGGCAAGATTGGTAGTAATTTAGATGCAAAAGTCATATTGCCCTCTAACTATCGAAATATATCTGCATATAGTAACCTTGGTACTATTCGTGAAGCATTGAATGTGAGTGATGTTATCGTTGGTGATACAGACTCCTTAATTGTTACGAAGCATGAAGGCCACAAATGCCCCCGTTGCTGGCGGTATTACGATGTGTTGAAAACCGACGTGTGTGCCCGTTGCGACGACGCCTTGACCGAAGCGAAAGCGGGATAATGGCCGAGATGGAAACCCGCGAAGTGTTTTTGCCCGCCGAGGTGTTGGATGCGTGTCTGGATAATTGGGACACCGCCGACGACGAAGCGCTGGCCAAAGCCGTGGGCGAAAGCATGGAGCACGCCTACTGGCATTGGCGCTGGGTGTTGGCCGTGCGGGCTCATCGGTGCCGTTTGGTGGTGGTGCAGGGGCGGGATGCCGCGGGCAAAGATATGGACGTGCATTATCAGCTGGGCGATGTGTTTACGTTGAGCGGCTGGCACCCCGAGCGGGCCATGGTGGAAGCCCAGAAAATGCTGAGTGAATCTGGCGATGGCCTGACGTTTGACTTACCCGTAGATGCCGACATGCTGGACGAATGGAACAAGCTGGCCGCTACCCATGAACTGGAAGCTGATAACGCGCTGGAAATACTGGCCACCGCCATGGTGCTGATGGACGCCGCCCACGACGAGTACGTGGCGGAACTGGGCGAAAGTTTTTACATTGCCACCCGTGGCCAAGAGCGGGATTTGCGGTTGCTGGTGCAAGAGGAGGCGGGGCAATGGAGCCTTTCCACCGTGCAGGTGATGGATAAGGTGGGCACGGTGAACGATGTGCATATTCATATGACCCCCAGCGACGATGCCCGCAAGCCCGTGCCCGTGGCCTTTGCGCCCGTGGAAGACCCGGATGCGGAGGAGCTGTTGGCATGATGTATCTGTTCAACCGTCAAACAGGCCTGATGATTGCCGCCTTGGTGCTGCTGCTGGATGCCATAACCAAAGGTTGGGTGTTGGAACATCGATTTGAGTTGCCTTTCAGCGTAGTAGATGGCTGGCTGGCCATGGTGCTGGCGTGGAATCGGGGCATGAGCTTTAGTTTGCTGAACGATGCGGGACATTGGGGACCGTGGGTGCTGGGCGGCATTGCCGTGGCGGCCTCCGCATGGTTTGTGCATTGGCTGGGCGAAAGCAAGCATATACTGCACCAGCTGGGGTTGGGGCTGATTATCGGCGGGGCGGTGGGGAACTTGCTGGACCGTATCCAGCACGGCGCAGTGGTGGATTTTATTTTATTTTACCATGGTGAGTGGGCATTCCCCGCGTTTAACGTGGCGGATAGTGCCATCAGCGTGGGGGTGGTGGTTTTGTTGGCCCACGCTTTGTGGTACAACACACCCAACAACGCTTAAAAAAGGGGAGAACGGGGCATGCGTTACGTACTGATGGCAAGTGTGATGGTGGTCTTGGCCGCCTGCGGTGGCACCAAACTGTTGGGCAGCCGCACCCCGCCGGATGAAACGCAGGTGATTGACGGGCCAAGCCTGGCGTTGCCCCCCGACTTCAACCTGAAACCCCCGACCGAAGGGGATGACTACGAAGCCATGCTGGGCGCCCAAAAAACCCGCGAGGCCCAAGCCCTGATTTTGGGCGGCTCCGTAACCCCCACGATGGTGATGGGCGTGAGCGCCACCGACCAATGGTTGGTGCAGCAGGCAGGCACAGCGGATACGAGCATTCGTGACCAGTTGAAGGCCGATGCCGCAGCCCCCAAACCCGAAGCGGAAAAAACGTTTTGGGAACGGATTATGGGTAAAAAGAGCAAGGAATAAGCCATGAACCTCTGGCGCATTGCAGCACTGGTAGGGGGTTTGGTGATAGCAGGAGAAAGTAACGCCATGGAGATTCAAAGTACCAAACTGGACAACGGTATGAACGTGGTGGTGGTGCCCGATCACCGTGCCCCCGTGGTGGTGCACAGTGTGTGGTACACCGTGGGCAGTATGGATGAAGAAACGGGTCATACGGGCCTTAGCCACATGTTGGAACACATGATGTTTAAGGGCACCGACAAATACCCCTACCAAGCCATGGACAAATTAGTACAACGCAACGGCGGCCAGCAAAACGCCTTTACCAGCCGGGATATGACGGCTTATCACCAAACCATCGTGAAGGATAAACTGCCCCTGATGATGGACTTGGAAGCCGATCGGATGCGGGGCTTGAAAATCACCGAAGCCTTGTTGAAGCCAGAAAAAGATGTGGTGCTGGAAGAACGCCGCATGCGTACCGACAGCAAGCCCCAAAGCCGCTTTTTTGAAGAGCTGATTAAAGTGCACTACCCCAGCCATACCTATGGCAACCCTGTGATTGGTTGGGAAGGGGATATTCAGGCCTACAGCTTGCCCCCCATGCTGGCATGGTACCGCAAGCACTACGCCCCCAACAATGCCACGTTGCTGGTGGTGGGAGACGTGACGCTGGAAAGCGTGTTGCCCGAAGCCCAAAAAACCTACGGCACTGTTGCCGCCCAAGCCGATGTACCAAGCCGTACCGTAGCTGTGGAGCCTGCCCGCATGGCGCCTTTGGTGCACACCAAAGTGGATGGCGATGTTCAGGTGCCTGTGTATTATAAAATCTTCCGTGCCCCTAGCCTGTTCCAAGGTGTGGCCGGTGCCAAACCTGTGGTAGCGGATGTGGTGGCGTTGAGGGTGCTGGCCGAAATTTTGGGGGGTGGCGATGCTGCCCGCTTGTACCAAAGTTTGGTGGTGAACCAGCACTTGGCCGATGCTGCCAGTGCGGATATGGATATGATAAGCGCGGCGGAAAGCAGTATGGATATTTTTGTGTCGCCCAAGGTGGAAACACCGTTGGACACGATTGAATCCGCTGTGAATGCCGAGATAGAAAAACTGAAAACAACTGCGGTGGATGAGGGCGAGCTTCGTCGCGCCAAGGCCAGCATTATGGCCGATGTGATTTACGCCCAAGATGACAATGACACATTGATGTATCAGGTAGGAAGCTGGATGTTGGCAGGTGGGAAGCCCCAAGAATTCACCATGTGGCATGATGCCCTGCGCGCTGTAACCGCGGCCGACGTGCAGCGTGTGGCCCAAGCGTACTTGGTGCCCAACGGCAGCACCTTGGGCGTGTTGGTGAACAACATCAAGCAGCTTGGTGCGTTAAGCAGCACGGTGGCAAAATGATATCTGGCACCATTGTGTGGGTGTTGGCGGCGCTGGGGAACAGCGTACTTTCGGCCGCCAATGCCGAGATTAACCGCAAATTCCAGCAAGAGCCGTTCCGCCTGAACATGGTCCGTACGGGGCTGGCGGCGTTGTGTTGGTTCCCCTTGGCGCTCATTCAACAATGGCCGACAGGGCAAGAGTTTTACGTGGCGGCGTTGTTCAGCGGGTTGGTGATTACCTACGGCAACATTGTGTTGAACGGCCTTTCCGCCAAGCTGAATGGCAGGGTGGCGGTGCTGCACATCCCCATGAAAGCCATTGCGATTTTTGCCGTATGGCCCTTGATAGACCACAACGCTTGGTTACACCTAACCCAAGAACAACCGTGGCAAATGGCCACGGGGATTTTGTTTTTTGCCATCATGGTGGCTGCCATTAACACCATGCGCCAAAACGATGCCAGCTGGAGCGCCATGAAGGCCCTTGGCCCCGTGATTGTGTTTTACACGGCGGCGGATATTGTGGCCCGCTTGCAGTTGGTGGGAGGCCACGATTTTAGCGACAAACTGATTGTTTATATTTTTATTTCCATGGTGGTGAGCGCCGTGTTTTCGGGGATGATGTTGCCGTGGCGCCCCCACCCTGAACGCCCGATTTTAAACCCCAAACTGATGCAAGCGGCGGGGTGGGCGGCCATCATCACCATGTTCAACCACGTCTGCTTTTTCATGGGCCTTACGCTGGCGCCCAACCCTGCGTACGTGAGCATGATAGCCTTGCTGGCCCCTTTGTGGCTACTCATTTACCACCGTTTGGCGGGCATCCCCGATAACGCCAGCCCGTGGGCAGGGGCTATTTTGGTGTTGGCCTCCATTGGCTTTTTGATGGTGACTCTGTGATGGCGAGCTTGCCTTTGTGGCCGTTGCTGGCCGTTATATTTAGCTTTGTGGGTGCGGTGATTATTGGCTACAACCAGCATGCCAAGCTGGATGGACGGGAGCTGGTAATTTGGCGTGTGGCGGGGATTTTGCCCCTTTCGCTGATAAGTTGGATGTATCTCCCTTGGCCGACGGACCCAATGTTTTATGCTATTTCGGGAGCCCTTGGCGTGGCGGCCGTGGCGGGAGATGTTCTGCTGATGAACGCCGCCAACACCTACGGTGGCCGTTTGGCCAGCATGTATGTGCCGATGAAAATGCTGTTGGCCTTTGCCCTGTGGTGCGTGGTGGAGCCCGCCAGCCTAACCCCCCTTGTGGAAACCCCCTGGAAAGGCTGTGCCGTGCTGGCGTGTTTCGGGTTGGCGGGATGGGGAATGAACCACATCCGCCGGAATGACCTAAGCCTAAAAGCCTTGCTGGCCGTATTACCCACGGCTTTGATTTTTGCGGGAGCGGATGTGATTGAAAAGTACGTGCTCCCTGCGGCCCACACTGATTCTTCCATAATTGTTGGCGCCAGCATGGCCATGCTGACGGTGATTTTTACGGTGGGCGCCTTGCCCGCCATGGTGTGGCTGGGCGGGTTGCCCCGCTACAACCGCCGCACGGCGCTGCTGGGGGCGGGCTTTGGAGTGATTTTAATGGGCGGGATTTCGCTGCTGTTGGTTACCTTCGTGCTGGCCCCCAACCCGGGGTATGTGGCGGCCATTACGTGCCTTTCCACCGTGTGGCTGGCCCTGTGGGGACGGTTTTACCACAACGAGCGCAGCAACCCTGTGGCGCTGGTGATGCTTGTGGCGGCGGCTATCGGGGTGGCGGTGGTAGTAGGTTAAGTCTGAAAATAATAAATAAGTATACGTATTATTGACTCGAACATAGGGATAGTCTATACATAAGCCATCTTGAGAAGGAACTTATGACATGGTGATGGCGGCGAAGAGTTTGGATGAAACACTTGAAATTTTGATGGATTTCGCAACGCGGTGTCATAACACCACTTTGCTGGCGGATGTGAGGATTCAACTGGATAAACCTTTACCTGCAAAGGATGCTGGTGATTTGATTGGCTTGGCCAAAGAAGTTTCGGCAGCTAATTGCTACATGTCGTTTTACGTTCGAGAGTTTTTAAACCAAAAACGCAAATTTTGGACTGATAAAAGGCTTATGGTCTCAGAACTTGAAGATGCTGAGAGAGATGAAGACTGTGTGATAGAAATAACCCAAGTTAGTATTGGGGAAGTACAGCGTATAAGGTAGTTTTTAGGCTTTGATTAATCGTAACTGGGAGATGCCGATGGAGCGTTTTTTTGCGCCACCATCATCCCGCTGGCGGGAGTGAAGGTGCGGTGGGAAAGGGGCGTAAGGTGGTTGGTTTTTAAGGCTTCAAGAAGTTCGTTGTGGGTAAACCGATGGGCAGGGTGGGGAAAAAAGGATTGGAATAAGGCGTTTTCCAGCAGCGGTTTGTAAAACTCCCACCCGTAAAATAAGCCGCCGGGTTTGAGGACGCGGCTGATTTCGGCCACGGCCTTGGGCCAGTCTTCAATATGGTGCAGCACGCCGCTGGCGTACACGGCGTCAAACCGTTGGGCGGGGAACGGGAGGGCAGTGGCATCGGCGTGGAGTACGGAAAACTGGTTGGGGGCCAGTTTGCTATCTATATAAAACTGGGTGCGGCTCAGGCTGGCA
>JBAQUT010000087.1:0-24436 GCA_049297695.1 Alphaproteobacteria bacterium
GGCCAGATGATGCCGCCCGCCCGTGGTATCGCTTAACGGAAAGCGCAGGTTTGGTGACCGTGCGTGCCAGCCCTGAAGCCCACCGTGCCATTGAAAACTATTTGGAACAAGTGCAAGAAAGCGCCCAACGCCAAGTGGTGGTAGAGGCCCGCATTGTGGCCCTGATACGCGACAAAACCAGCAACCGCGGGGCGGATTTATCAGCCAGCATCCGTGGCCTTACCAACAGTTACCTAAACAAAGTTGGCTTTTTTGCCAACGACCGGATTACAGCGGGTGGCGTGGCAGGTGGGTTTTTCACCCTCGGCAGCGCCAACAGCGATATTAGCCTTGTGCTGCAATCGCTTTCCACGTTGGGGGATGTTTACACGATTTCCAACCCCAGCTTGATTGCCCGCAACAACCAGCTCTCCCGTGTGAGCGTTACCCGCCAGTTGGGGTATGTGGAAACCGACGTAGACCAAAACACTACCAGCACGGGGAACATTGTGATTGGAAGCCGCCAAGACCACGCCAAGTTTAAAAACAGCGGTACGGTGGTGAGTGTGTTGCCGTTTATCGGTAAAAATAAGGTGCAGCTGCGGTTCCGCTTGTCGGTTGCCAGCAAGGCGGGGGATACCACGGTGAAAACCAGCATCGGTACCAGCGACGCCATTACCAACTTGGTGCCAGAACTCTCCAACAACGTGATAGACCAAGACCTGATGGTGGAATTTGGCCGCGTGTACGCCATTGGTGGCTTGGTGGAAAACAACACCACGGTGAATGAAAGCTACGAACCCACGCTCCGCCAAATCCCTGGTGTTGGCGAGGTGTTCCAACGTGCCAAAAATCGCGGTCTGGATACCGAATTCCTCGTGTTGCTGAAAGTTAGCCGTTCGTAGGTAGTATCGTCATGGCGAGCGAAGCGTGGCCATCTCGTAGCTACATCATCCCTAATTCCAGGCGGGCGGCGTCGGAGAGGCGGGATTTATCCCACGGCGGGTCAAACACCAGTTTCACCTCGCACGCGGATATGCCGGGCACGGCCTTCACGGCCCGTTGCACCATCAGGGGCATTTCTCCCGCCACGGGGCAGTTGGGGGCGGTGAGGGTCATGGTAATAGCCACGTGGGCACCCTCTTTCGCCAAGGCTTCGGAGGGCAGGGTTGGGGGCGGTTGTTGGTTAAGGGTGAGCTCGTAAATCAACCCTAAATCGTACAGGTTCACCGGCAGTTCGGGGTCCATCACGCCCCGCAACGCATGAATAACCTTCTCCCGCAACCCCGCATCCGCTGCCACGCGACCATCGTTCGCGGCAAGGTCGTCGGGAGTGTGGATGACGATTTTCATGATTTATGATTAATTATTTTATTAATAAAATTATGTATAAAGGCGTTAGCATCGTTTTTATATAATTTATTAAAAGTAAAAAACCCGTTCTCACCGTGAGTTTTTTTAGAAAGAATTTCTACAAATTTTTCTAGATTTCTAAAATATTCAATATCTTCCCCATGAGGAAAAAGAATCAAATTTTTATTTCCAGATAAAAATTTTAAATCATTATGACTTAATTTTTTATTTCTAAATGACTTGATTAATTCGTTTTTTTTAAAAAATTTGGTAAGTTTTTCACCTAGATTAATGATTTTATTTGTTGAAGAATTAAATAACAATTTATTTTTGTTAACTTCTTTAAGAATAAGAGGTATTCCAATATTTTTACGTGTTCCACTTTTGGATGGGTCATGTAATTTTGATATCTGCAATAATAAGTAATCAATAATAATATCATTTAATTTATGAAAAAAATGCCCGTAGTATGATGATTTCGCTAAAATCTCACTCTGTTCTTGATTGAATAAACCTTGTTGAATAGTCCAAGCTATATATACATTGTCTGCTTGTTGATAGAAACTTTCAAAAATAGATAGTTGTTTAGATTCCATCATTATTTCCGCAAGAGTTTGGCCGCCTTGTGCAACCCCGCCACCAGCTGGTCAATGTCGTCTTTCACGGTATAAAGGCCGATGCTGGCACGGAGGCAGCCATCCAACCCCAAGCGGGCCATCAGCGGCATGGCGCAATGGTGGCCGCTGCGCACGGCCACATTGTGTTGGTCCAGCACCGTGGCCACATCGTGGGGGTGGCATTTGGGCAGGTTGAAGGCCGCAATGCCATTGCCCCGCCCCGCCATGCCGTAGCGCAGCACCATGGCGTCATCCAGCGCGGTATCAAGGTATGCGGCCATGCTGGCTTCGTGCTTTTGAATATCTTTCCAGCCCAGTTTGGTCACGTATTCCAGCGCAGCGGCCAGAGCGATGGCTTCCACAAAGGCGGGCGTGCCCGCCTCAAAACGGGCGGGAGAGGGGGCGTAGGTAGTACCCTTGAAACTCACCGTTTCAATCATATCCCCGCCGCCTTGGTAGGGGGGGAGGGTGTTCAAGATTTCGGACTTGCCCACCAGCACGCCGATGCCCGTAGGGCCGTACAGTTTGTGGCCCGTGAACACCATAAAATCGGCGTCCAGCGCGGTAAAATCCACGGGACCGTGCACCACGGCTTGGCTGGCATCCACCAGCACGGCGGCACCTGCTTTGCGGGCGACGGCTATCAGGGCGGGGGTATCGGTCCGTACTCCCAGCACATTGCTCATGGCGGTAAAGGCCACCATGGCCACCTTACCGTCCTTCAGTTTGGCGGCTACGTCCGCCATGTTCAGGTTGCCGTCGTCGTGGATATCCGCCACGCGAATCTCGAACCCCAGCTCGGCTTGCAGCAGTTGCCAGGGCACGATGTTGGCGTGGTGCTCCAGCTGGGTGAGCAGCACGGCCTTGCCATTGTTCAGGTGCGTGCGGCCCCACGTTTGGGCCACAAGGTTGATGCCTTCGGTGCTGTTGCGGGTGAAGATGGTGCCGTCCACAGGGGCATTCACAAACGTGGCGATGGTGGCGCGGGCGGCTTCAAAGCGCGTGGTGGTGGTGGCGCTGTTGGTGTACAGGCCGCGGTGGATGTTGGCATACGGCCCTTCCAGCGTGGCGGCCATGGCTTCCAACACGCATTCGGGCTTTTGGGCGCTGGCGGCGCTGTCTAAAAACGCCAAGCGTTGGCCGCTGGGATGGTCGTCGTCGTTCCGGAATACTGTAAAATCTTGACGCCATACCTCGCCCAAGCGGGAGAGCAGTTTGGACGGGGCCTTTACAGCCATGCTGGTGGTGCCTTTGCGGATCATGACAGCCAGTCCGTATCCGGTTCGGCGTCGGCATCCGGCGCGGGGGTTGGGCCGTCCAGCCACGCGTTCACGTGGGCGGCCACAAGGCTGTGGGCAGGGGCGGGAACATCATCTAAAACAGCTTCGGCAAAGGCGGACACCAGCAGGCGTTTGGCTTCAGTTTCAGGGATACCCCGCGCGGCCATATAGAACACCTGATCGGGGTTCAAACTTCCGGTGCTGGCGCCATGGGAGCAAATCACGTCGTCAGCATAAATCTCCAGCTCCGGTTTGACACGGGCCCGTGCCCCATCGGCCAGCAGCAAACTTTCGGCCAGCATGTTTGCGTTGGTTTTTTGCGCTTTTTGCGCCACATAAAACTTGCCTTGAAACACGGCATGGGCGGTGCTGCCCCGCAAAATGCTGCGGTGGCGGATGCGGGTTTGGGTGCCCACATCGTGGTGGCGGATGCGCAGCGTGGTGTCATGGGTTTGGGCGGCATCGGTGAGGCTGAGGCCTGTGATGGCCACATGGCTGGCGGCGTGGGCGTTCAGGTGGGTTTCCAAGCGTGCCAAGGTGCCGCCTGTGTGCAGGGTGAAGGCGGTGTAGGTGGCGGTGCTTGCCACATCAACATGCTGCTTGCGGGTAACAACGCTGTGGGAGGATACGTTTTGGATCACAACATGATGCAACGTGCTGTGTTCGGCCACGTGGATGTGGGTTTGGTCGTTCATCCACCCTGCCGCTGCGGGGGTACTGACAACGTGTTCGATGAGGGTGAGGGAGCTGTTGGGGTAGATGTTCACCCACAGGCTGCCCCCTGTAGGCACCTCGTTACCCGCCAGAACGTGAATGACGTGGAGGGTGCTGGCGGTACCTTCCACCGTGACTGAAGCCATTTGGCCGCCTTGGTGGTTGTTATACACGTCCAAAGCATCATGACTTGGAAGGGACGGAGAGGTATCGGTGAGCATGGAAATGCCGTGCAACCCCTCCAACAAGCTAAGTTGGGGCACCACGCGCCCGTTGACCAGCACGAGCTGAGGGCCTTGCACCACGGGCAGGGCTTTGGCCACGCTGGCCAGCTCCCAATCCGCATCGCGGTGGGGGGGCAGGGCCATCAGGGGGCGCAGGTTGGTAGCCTGCCATTCTTCATCCCGCGGGGTGGGCAAGGGGGGCAGGCTGGCCACTCCCAACACGCGGGCGGCGCGGTCTTCCCAGGGCAGGGAATCGGACTTCAGGATGGTCAGTTTGGGGTGGGCCATTACGCCGCCACTCCTTCATAACCCTTCGCTTCCAGCTCCAGCGCCAGTTCCGGCCCGCCGCTTTTCACAATGCGGCCAGCGGCCAGCACGTGCACCACATCGGGCTTGATGTACTCCAACAACCGTTGGTAGTGGGTGATGACCACAAAGCTGCGGGTGGGCGCACGCAAGCGGTTCACGCCTTCGGCCACAATGCGCAGAGCATCGATATCCAGCCCGCTGTCGGTTTCGTCCAATATGCCCAGTTTGGGCTGCAACAGGGTCATTTGGAGGATTTCAAACCGTTTTTTCTCGCCGCCGCTGAAGCCCGTGTTCACGCTGCGGGAGAGAAAATCTTCCGGCATGCTCAACGCCTTCATCTCCGTGCGACATTGCTTGAGAAACTCCACGGCGTTCAAGGGGTTTTCGCCGCGCTCTTTGCGGTGGGCGTTCAAGGCCGTGCGGAGGAACGTGGCCACGTTCACCCCCGGTAGCTCAACCGGGTATTGGAAAGCAAGGAATACCCCAGCGCGCGCCCGTTCATCGGCTTCCATGTCCAGCAGGTTCATGCCGTCCAGCTCCACGGTGCCGCTGGTCACCTCGTAGCCATCGCGCCCTGCCAGCACGTTTCCCAGCGTGCTTTTGCCCGCTCCGTTGGGGCCCATAATGGCGTGCACGTGGCCCGCGGGCACGGAGAGGGAGAGGTTGTTGAGAATAACCTTTTGAGATTCATCAAGTTGGACGGTGAGGGACTTGACATTAAGCAGCATGGGGCTTATCTCCTAGGAAGTTGAAATGAAAGGGTTGAAGGATGGATTTCGATTGGAAAGCTTTGGAAGCGTTGCGCCAAAAATGTTTGGAAGAACGAAACCAAGCAAACCACGATGCGGACTTGCCAGAGATTAAGCCCAGCAAACGGAAATTGATGCCCAAACACGTGCCCCATGTGATGAGTTCTGAAATGGCTCAAGCCGTGGGTATTCGTGAAGTGGACAGTGCATTTTTTCATGATACCGATGGCCAAGACCGTTTGATGTAACCCAAGGCCCGCAAGGGCCTTTACTTTGACCTCAGACCTCTGGTCTCTGACCTTTCTCACCCGACCGACCCTTCCAAACTAATCCCCAACAGCTTCTGCGCTTCCACGGCGAATTCCATGGGGAGTTGTTGCAGAACCTCTTTGGCAAACCCGTTGACAATCATGGCCACGCTGTCTTGTTCGGAAAGGCCCCGTTGGGCGCAGTAGAACATTTGGTCGTCGGAAATACGGCTGGTGGTGGCTTCGTGCTCCACCACGGCGGTCGGGTTGCGCACATCCATGTACGGCACGGTGTGGGCGCCGCAGCGGTTGCCCAGCAGCAGGCTATCGCATTGCGTAAAATTGCGGGCGCCGGTGGCTTTGG
Source organism: Alphaproteobacteria bacterium (assembly GCA_049297695.1). Taxonomy (GTDB): domain Bacteria; phylum Pseudomonadota; class Alphaproteobacteria; order UBA2136; family UBA6156; genus JACKLD01. The sequence continues at coordinate 5,838 of JBAQUT010000087.1, forward strand.
GGCCCATGCTCACCAGCCCGCGGTAGGTGTTGTCGCCTTCATCGGCACTTATGCCCTTGCTGATGATGACGCTGCGGGTGTTTTTGCCGATGTGGATCATTTTGGTGCCCGTATCCGCCTGCTGTTTCATGCGGGTTAAAGCCACGCTGTAAAATTCGCCCACGCTGCCATCGCCTTCCAGAATGCAGCTGGGGTATTTCCACGTGATGGCGCTGCCGGTTTCCACCTGCGTCCAGCTGATTTTGCTGTTCGCCCCACGGCAGGCGCCACGTTTGGTGACAAAGTTGTAAATGCCGCCTTTGCCGTCTTTGTCGCCCGGATACCAGTTTTGCACGGTGGAGTATTTAATTTCGGCGCCGTCCATGGCCACCAGCTCCACCACCGCGGCGTGGAGTTGGTTTTCATCGCGCATGGGGGCGGTGCAGCCTTCCAAATAGCTCACGTAGGCACCCGCTTCCGCCACAATCAGGGTGCGTTCAAACTGGCCGGTGTTGCGCTCATTAATACGGAAGTAGGTGCTCAACTCCATGGGGCAGCGCACGCCTTTGGGCACAAACACAAAGCTTCCATCGGAAAACACGGCGCTGTTGAGCGCTGCAAAGTAGTTGTCGCCCGCCGGCACCACGCCGCCCAAATACTGTTGTACCAGTTCGGGGTATTTTTGAACGGCCTCGGAGATGGGGCAAAAAATCACGCCGGCTTTGGCCAGTTCTTCCTTAAACGTTGTGGCCACGCTCACGCTGTCGAATACGGCATCCACGGCCACTTTGCGGCGTTCGGCGGCGCCTTCCACCCCTGCCAAAATCTCCCGCTCGTGCAGGGGGATGCCCAGCTTTTCGTAGGTTTCCAAAAGAATGGGGTCCACCTCGTCCAAACTTTTGGGGCCGGGCTTTTTCACAGGCGCGGAATAGTACGAAATGGCTTGGTAATCAATCGGCGGAACCTTGCATTTTTCCCACTCCGGCATGGTCATAGTTTTCCAGCGGGCAAAGGCTTTCAGGCGCCAGTCCAGCAGCCATTGGGGTTCGTTCTTTTTGGCGGAAATATAGCGCACGGTGTCTTCGTTCAAGCCCTCGGGGGCGCGCTCGCTGGCAATCTCGGTGGTAAACCCGTATTTGTAGGTGCTGCCGTATTCCTCCAGCGTGGCCAGCGTGGCGGCGTTTTTGCTAGGCAAGGTTGCAGTCTTATCCATGGTTCTCTCTACCATACTTTAGACAACAATTAACCTTAAATGCACTAGGGAATTACTATTTTTGTGTACATTGTAAAGGTGTTGTTGTAATTCGTAATGAACCATTAAACAGGGAGAGAGTTATGCTTACGTCATATAAACTTTACGATGTAGAATTTGATGTTGATTTGGCAGAAGTTGAGTGCTTGGAAAAGGGAGCATTTGAAGATGATATGTTTGGCGGGAAAGCTTATTTTAATTTTCATTTGAAATCAGGTAAAACGATAATAATTGGATGTTGTGGAACAATTACATTTAAATTTACCGCAGAGGGTCAAAAAACATTTGATGAAGTCATAATGAGGTCTGATGTTAAACGTCAGCAGGTCATGGATGAAATAAAAGAAATTATGCGGAGAAAAGGCCTGCTTCAAGATATAAGCTGTGAAACCGAGACTCACCGTACAGCTGACAAATATTTGTCACGTTACAGTGGACAAGACAAAAGAGATAGATAGAATCTACTTATGACATTCACCCTCCACCCCCAACTGGCTGCCGATACCCACGTGGTGGGCGATTTGCCCCTGTGCCGCGTGCTGCTGATGAACGACAGCCGCTACCCGTGGCTTATTTTGGTGCCCAAACGGCAGGGTATTAAGGAAATCAGCGACTTAGACCCGCAGGATGTGGATGCTGTGTGGCCCGAGATGATGAAAGCCCACGAAGCCCTGCGTACGTTAACAAACCCCGATAAAATGAACGTGGGCGCGTTGGGCAACATGGTGCCGCAACTGCATATCCATATTATTGCCCGCACCCAAACCGACCCCGCGTGGCCCAAGCCCGTGTGGGGGCATAGCCCTGCGGTACCGTATGACGATGTGGCCCCTATGCTGGCCCGTGTGCGCCAAGCCCTTGACATTGCCGCGCCAACCGCCTAAATAGCCCCATCCTGCAAGGAAACGGGTGGTGAGGCATAGGGCTTCACTGGCCGGAAATGTTGAGGAAAGACACCATTATGGCCTACGCCAACCACCCCATCGCCGCCGTGAGCAAACCCAAACAAGGCAAAGGCCCCGCGCGCGAACTCCGCCGCCAAGGGTACATTCCCGCCATTATTTACGGCCACGAGAAAGAAGCCCCCCTGCCGTTGGGCATCAAGCTTTACGACCTGGAAAAAGCCCTGCGCGTTGGCCACTTTTACACCCACAAGCAAGAGCTGGTGGTGGATGGCAAAACCCTGCCCGTGCTGGCCCGTGAAATCCAACGCCACCCCGTGACCGACATCCCCACCCACATCGACTTTATGGCCTATAACCCCAGCCGCCGCATCCACACCAATGTTATGGTGATGGTGGTGGGCCAGGCCGAGTGCAAAGGCCTGAAAAACGGCGGTGTTATCCAGCTGGTGGAATCCACCATCGAGGTGATTTGCCGTGCCGACAGCATCCCCGAACAAATCGAGGTTTCCATTGCCGGTTTGGATATTGGCGATACCGTGCACTTGAGCGAAGTAAGCATGCCCGAAGGCGTGAAAGCCGCCGTGATTGACCGCGACTTGACCATCCTCTCCCTCATCTCCACCCGCACCGCGGCTATGGAAGAAGAAGAGAAGAAAGCCGCCGAAGACGCCGCTGCTGCCGCCGCTGCCGCAGGTGGTGTGGTGGCTGGCGCCCCCGCCGCTGCCGGTGCCAAACCTGCCGCCGGTGCTGCAGCCCCCGCTGCCGCCGCAGGTGCCAAGGCTGCCGCGCCTGCCGCTGCCGCCAAACCTGCTGCGAAGAAGTAAGGAGGACGAACTTATGCCGTTTTGTCTTTCCCCCGATCCCAAAGTTAAAGATGGTATGGCTGATTGGTTGAATCGTCAGGTTTGTGACACGGGTTTGTCTCAACCTGCCGTAACCTCCAATGAACATGATCAATCTCAATCCGAGGATGGTCCCATGAAGCGACTTTGGAATTCAGGAGAGCGTCCCTTGAGAACCTTCAAACAAGAGAGTGAACGTTAAAAAAGCCGCCTTCGGGCGGTTTTTTGTACCTTGTACCTTGCGCCTTGAGCCTTGTACCTTCTAAACTAACTCCATGAAACTCATCGTTGGCCTTGGCAACCCTGGAAAACAGTACGAAAACACCCGCCACAACATCGGCTGGAGGGTGGTGGATGCCATCCACGCGGCCCATGCCTTCCCCGCGTGGAGTGCCAAGTTTAAGGGGATGGTGAGCAAGGGGAAGATTGGCGGGCAGGATGTGGTGTTGCTGAAGCCCCATACCTACATGAACCTTTCGGGCGAGAGCGTGCAGCCCGCCGTTGCGTTTTACAAGGTGGCGCTGGCGGATGTTCTGGCCGTGCACGACGAGCTGGATTTACCGTTTTTGGCCCTGCGCCACAAGGTGGGCGGGGGGGATGCGGGGCACAACGGGCTGAAAAGCATCACGGCGGCCCTCGGCGCGGGCTACGGACGTTTGCGGGTGGGGATTGATAGGCCCGCCCGCAAAGAGATGGTGGCCGATTACGTGCTGCACCCGTTCACCGCGGCGGAGGCCGAGCAGGTGGCTCGCTTCACCACCGCTATCGCCAAGGATGCTGCGTTGTTGGTGGAATCCCCCGCCGCGTTGCTGGACAAACTGAAATAGGCGGGCTAAAAGCCCCTATCAACAAAGGGGTTTGAGCTATGGGATTCAGTTGCGGGATTGTGGGCCTACCCAACGTGGGCAAAAGCACGTTGTTCAATGCGCTCACCCAAACGGCCAGCGCGCAGGCGGCTAACTTTCCGTTTTGCACCATTGAACCCAACGTGGGCCGCGTGGCGGTGCCGGACGAACGCATGGATGCCCTGAGCGCCATCGTGAAACCCCAGCGCGTGGTGCCCACCAGCCTGGAGTTTGTGGACATTGCAGGCTTGGTGGCAGGGGCCAGCAAAGGGGAAGGGTTGGGCAACCAGTTTTTGGCGAACATCCGGGAAACCGACGCCATTGCCCACGTGGTGCGGTGTTTTGAGGGTGAGGTGACCCACGTGAGCGGGAGCGTGGACCCCATCCGCGACATTGAAGTGATTGAAACCGAACTGATGCTGGCCGACTTGGCAAGTGTGGAAAAACGCCTGCTGAACGTGGAGAAAAAAGCCAAAGGCGGCGACAAGGCGGCGGTGGAAGAATTGGAAGCGTTGAAGGTGGTGAACGCCCTGTTGGCGGAAGGCAAACCCGCCCGCACAGCACCCGAGGCCGCCAGCAAACTGCAAGGACTGATTACCAGCAAGCCCGTGCTGTACGTGGCCAACGTGGGGGAAGGCGAGGCCGCCACGGGGAATGCGTTGAGCGAGAAAGTGGCCGCTTATGCCGCCGCCCACGGGGCGCGGAGCGTGGTGATTTCCGCCGAGATTGAAAGCCAGATTGCCCAGTTGCCGGATGCCGACCGCAAGGAGTTTCTGGACACGTTAGGCTTGGCGGAGCCTGCGTTGAACAAGCTCATCCGCGAAGGGTACAAGCTGTTGGGCCTCATCACGTACTTCACCGCCGGCGTGCAAGAAGTGCGGGCGTGGACGGTGAAGGCCGGCAGCACCGCGCCGATTGCGGCGGGGGCTATTCACACCGATTTCACCAAGGGGTTTATCAAGGCCGAAACCATTGCCTACGCCGACTTTATGGCCCATGGCGGCGAAGACGGCGCCAAAACCGCGGGCAAACTGCGGATGGAAGGCAAGGAGTATATTGTGAAGGATGGGGATGTTTTACATTTTAGGTTTAATGTTTAACAAGTTAGAATTTTGATATGCCAATTAAAATACCAAGTACTCTTCCAGCGGCCGACCTTTTAAAAAGTGAGGGCGTGTTTGTCATGGATGAGGGGCAAGCTATGCGACAGGACATTCGACCGCTTCAGATTGCTATTTTGAATCTTATGCCCGATAAACTAAAAACTGAAATGCAGTTGGCGCGTTTAATTGGCAGTACGGCCCTGCAGGTGGAGTTAACGCTTATGACTCCAGCCTCATATAAGCCGACAAATACCGCAGAGGAGCACCTCACAGAATTTTATAAAACGTGGCCAGAGGTTAAACATCGGAAATTTGATGGTTTAGTTATTACAGGGGCTCCTGTGGAGCATTTGCCTTTTGAGGAGGTTAAGTATTGGGAAGAGTTGAAATCTATTTTTGATTGGTCACAAAGTAATGTGATGTCTACTTTTACACTGTGTTGGGCGGCACAAGCGGCCCTTTATCATTTCCATCGAATACCAAAAGTGAATCTTCCATCTAAGATGTTTGGTTTATTCTCTTATCGTACGGTATCGATGAAACCTCATATTTTAAGAGGTTTCGATGATGTGTATACAATGCCAGTGTCACGACATACTGAGGTTTTGGAACGAGATATTTCTGCTATTTCTGATCTTACAATTCTTTCTAAATCACCACACGTTGGTGTTGGATTGGTGATTGATGGAAGGCATAGAATTATTTGTAATTTTAATCATTTAGAATATGATGTAGACACGTTGGGTAATGAGTATATGAGGGATATCAAATTAGGAAAAGGAATAGCCATGCCCACAAATTATTATCCGAATGATAATCCAACCAACCAACCTTGTAATACTTGGAGAGCCCATGCGCATTTGTTGTTTGCTAATTGGTTGAATGAAACTTATCAAAAAACACCATTTAATATTGAAAATATTCCCGAAGTTACAATGTGATGCGCCTCACCTCTCTCGCTAACCCGCTTGTGAAAGACTTTGCCAAGTTGGCGGAGAAGAAGTATCGCGCCGAGAGCGGGTTGTTTTGGTTGGAGGGGGCCGAATATGTGGCGCGGGCGGCGGCGGCAGGGTGGGAGATGGACAACCTTGTGTGCGAGGAAGAAAGCTGGATTCCAGCCTACGCTGGAATGACGCCACGGGGTGGTGTTATGGTGAACAAAACCGTTCTTTCTAAAATCACAGGTAAAACCAACCCCCAACCCGTGCTGGGGGTGTTGAAGCAGCGGTGGCACCCGTTGCCAAGCCAACCTCAAGGCTTGTGGTTGGCGTTGGATAGGGTACGCGACCCGGGGAACTTGGGCACCATCCTCCGCACGGCGGATGCCGTGGGGGCGGCGGGGTGCATCTTGATTGGGGAATCCACCGACCCCTACAGCCCTGAATGTGTGCGGGCCACGGTGGGCAGCATCCTCCATGTGCCTCTGGTGCGCTGCACGGAAGCCGAGTTTGTAGACTGGGCCAAAGGCAAGCACGTGATTGGTACCCACCTGAACGGCGCGGTAGATTACCGCACCCTGAAGCCCCAAGGCCCCTGCGTGCTGCTGATGGGCAACGAGAGTGCGGGGCTCACCGATGCTTTGGCGGCGTCGTGCACTCAGCTGGCCAAGATACCTATGGTGGGGCATACGGAAAGCCTCAATTTGGCAACCTCCACCGCGCTCATGCTGTATGAGTTACGGCGGGCTGACCTGTAAGCGGCTTCCTCTTGCCAGAGCCGTGATGAGGGGTACACTGGGTTTATGAACCGCCGCGCTTTTTTGAAATCCGCCACTGCCGCCTGTGCCAGCCTTGTGCTGGCCCGTGTGGTGTGGGCGGAGAGTGTTGTGAAAGCCTTGAACCCCCACCTGATGCCGACGAAAGCCCCTGCCATGAAGCCGAAGCCCTTGCGTGCCGATGATAACCCCACCCCCAAGGTGACGCTGACGCCCGCCCAATGGCAAGTGCGCCTAAGCCCCGCCGCCTACGCCGTGCTGCGGGAGCACGACACCGAACCCGCCCGCACCAGCGTGTTGGACAAAGAATACGGCACAGGCACGTACCATTGCGCGGGGTGCGGGCTGAGTGTGTTTTCCAGCGCCCACAAGTTTGACAGCGGCACGGGGTGGCCCAGTTTTTACCAGCCCATTAACCCCGCCCAAGTTGGCACCACTCGCGATTGGAAACTGCTGTACCCCCGCACCGAAGTGCATTGCGTCCGCTGCGAGGGCCATTTGGGACACGTGTTTTCCGACGGCCCCAAACCCACGGGGTTGCGGTATTGCATGAACGGGGTGGCGTTGACGTTTCAACCTGTTTAATGTATGCTATTTGAAAGTGGGGAAGACGGACATGGTTCATTTAAGCATAAAACCAGCATGGAATCGGTCATCTGGCGATGTAGAGTTTTTTGGCCAAAATGGTTACGAACTCTTGAAGATAGCCTCAACAGATATTCCAAATAAAATGGATGGGTATGACGATAATTGGAATTTGTTAGGTTGGAACCGAGAGCAGATTTTGAATCTGCACCAAGCCCGTGTAAGAGGAAAAGTTTTTGCTAAAGCTGCATTAACATGTGTTGTTGGAAAATATATTGGATATTTTGATAAGGCTAGAAAGAAAGATATCCCAACAGGTTTAGCCCTTATGGTGGATGCGAAAGCCAAAGGATTAGGGATTGGCTGTTACTCAGAAAGAGATCGTCTTGATACACGTCTCCTTTTGGCAGATATTGAAAAAGCAAAGCAACTTTTAAGATCGGCGGAGTACGAATCATATGGTGGATGGCAAGTCAGTGAGGCGGAGAAATTAATCCATGGTTTGTCTTGTAAGTTGAATGAATCACAACTTTCTCATCTTATGGACCGAATTAAAACAGAGAAAGCAGAGAGTCGTCGACGTTCACAAATTAAGTTGGCGGCAGATTCTTTAGGAATTGAATTAGGTTAAGTTGGTTTCCAATCGGCGGGAGTGAGGCCGTACACGAGGGTGTCCACGGGCGTTACGTTGTCCACGCTCAGGGCGTCGTTTTTCAGGTGGGCTTCTTTGATGTACCCGCATTTTTCCGCCACGCGGACGCTGCCGATGTTGTCGGGCTCGCACCGGAGGAACACGCGGTTGGCTTTCAGTTTGTCCAGCGCGTAGGCGGTGAGGCAGTACACGGCCTCGGTGGCGTAGCCTTGGTTGTGGTGGGGCGTGCACATCCAGTAGCCCACCTCGTAACTGGGGATGCGGGGGAGCTTGGGCGAAAGTTCTGCCATGCCCACAAACTGGCCCGTATCTTTGGTAAAGCAGCCGAACAAGTAGTTTTCATCCTGCACAAACAGGGCCATTTGGGTGTAAATATAATCCCGTGTTTGCTTTTGGGTTTGGCCTTTTAAAGCGCGGGGCATCCAGCGGGCAAGATCGTTGATGCTGGCGGCAATGCCTAGATGCACGGGGCGGATGTCATCCGGGTGTGGCAACCGCAGGGTGAGGCGTTCGGTTTCAAGGTACAGCCTTGGGTTCACGCCAATTCCTTCCGCAGTTTCATCCACAAATCGCCCATTTTGTTCAGGCCTTTGCCATCGGGGCCTGTTCCCCAATACGGGTCGGTGGAGATTTCTTTCAGCAACACACGCTCGCCTGTTAGCTTCAGCACCTCGGCCACGTGGGGGTGTTGGGCTAGCTTGGCGCGGAACAAGTCTTCCATCACGGCATCTTTGTCGAAGGCGGGGTCAAGAAGGCTGGGATTTGTTTTGAGTTGATGGGAGACATGCAAACACTCCACAGGACTTTTTGTAGCCTTGATTTGGGTGCGGGCGGGGCCTGCAACATAGCGTTTCCAATGGTAGGCGTGTTCCACCGTGGGGAAGGATTCGCCCCAAATATCAATCTGGTGGGCAGAAAACGGCGAGAGATAACACCAAATGTGCTCAATAAAGTTGATTGGGTGGTCATCGGTCATCTTCATCAATGCACATCCTTCCAAATCATCCGCTTGGTGGCGTAGGCCAGGGCGGTGAAGAGGGCCAGGTACAGCAGCACGTACACGCCCAAGTGTTGGCGGTCGATGCGTTCGGGTTCGGCTGTCCATTGCATGAACACCGTAACGTCTTTTGCCATTTGCTCCACGGTGGCTTTGGTGCCGTCGTCGTAGGTTACCATATCGGCGTTGGGCAGGGGGTTGGGCATGGCAATGGCGTTGCCGGCAAAGGCGGTGTTGAAGTGGGCGCCTTCGGGCACGCCGTTCGGGAACGCGTGGTGGATGGCCTCGGGGTCTTGGCTGTAGCCGGTGAGCACGGCGTAGGTGTAGTTGGCCAAGCCTTGGCGGGCTTTGTTCATCATGCTCAAATCAGGGGGCATTTTGCCGTAGCTGCCAATGGCGTCTTCTTCCAGCAAACCTGTTTTCAGCTTGTCGTTCAGGCCCATGTTCAGGCCTTTGGCCAAGGCTTGCACTTCGGCCTCGGTGAAGCCCACGCGCATCATGTCGCGGTGGCTAATATACTTGGCGCTGTGGCAGGCCATGCACACTTGGGTGAACACTTGGTAGCCGCGGTAGATCTCGGCTTTATTCCAATGGGCGCGGAGGCCTTCAAAGCTCCAGCTTTGCTGGGGCAGGGCGGCGCCTTCGTTGGCTGTGGCGGCCAAGGGGGCAAGGGCGAGGGCAAGGAGGAGGGTGCGCATCATGGTGTTAGGCCTTATGGATGGAGGTTGGCAGGGTTTTGGGTTTTTCCACCTTGGCGATGACAGGCAACAGGGCGAAGAACAGGAAGTAATAGGCTGTGGCGCCTTGGGCGATGAGCACGTACATGCCCTCCGGCGGTTTGCCGCCGACCCAGCCCAGCACGATGAAGTTGACCACAAACACCCAGTAAAACTGGCGGTACAACGGGCGATAGCGGGCGCTGCGGACTTTTGAGGAATCCAGCCATGGCAGGATGAGCAGAATAAGGATGCTGCCGAACATGGCCAGCACGCCGAGCTCTTTAATCGGGATGGCGCGGAGGATGGCGTAGAAGGGCAGGAAGTACCATTCCGGCACGATGTGCGCGGGGGTGACCATGGGGTTGGCGGGGATGTAGTTGTCGGTATGGCCCAAATATTCCGGTGCGTAAAACGCCATGAGGCAGAAGGCGATGAGGTAAATGCCAAGCCCGAACACGTCTTTCACCGTGTAGTAGGGGTGGAAGGGGATGAAGTCTTTTTCGTCCTTCAGGTCAATCCCTACGGGGTTGTTGGATTTATGTTCGTGCAACGCCCAAATGTGGAGGATGACGATGCCCACGATGACAAATGGCAGCAGGAAGTGCAGGGCGTAAAAACGGCTCAAGGTAGGGTCTCCCACCGCAAAACCGCCCCACAGCCATTGCACGACATCTTGACCAATAAATGGAATAACCGAGAGCAGGTTGGTGATGACTGTAGCGCCCCAAAAGCTCATTTGGCCCCAGGGCAGCACGTAGCCCATGAAGGCGGTGGCCATCATGATGAGGAAGATGATGACACCGATGCCCCACAGCACTTCGCGGGGGGATTTGTAACTTCCGTAATACATGCCACGAGCCATGTGCACGTACACCACCACAAAGAAAAAGCTGGCGCCCACCATGTGCAGGTTGCGGATAAGCCACCCGTAATTCACGTTGCGCATGATGTGTTGCACGCTATCAAACGCCAAAGTTACATCGGCCTTGTAGTGCATGGCGAGGAACAAACCCGTGAGGATTTGCACCACCAGCGCAATACCTGCCAGGCTGCCAAAATTCCACATGTAGTTCAGGTTTTTAGGGGCGGGGAAGTTTTTGCCGATGCTGTTGTTCAAAAACGTGAAAATGGGAAGGCGGTCATCCAGCCATTGCATCGGGTTTTGAGTGATGGACTGTTCAACTTTTTTGGGTTTCAGGTCGGCCGACATGGGTGTTCTTTCTCTTATCCAATCCGGATGGTGGTATCATCTAAAAACGCATAGGGCGGCACAGGCAGATTGGTGCCGGCAGGGCCTTGCACCACGCGGCCGCTGCCATCAAACTGGCTGCCGTGGCAGGGGCAGCGCCAGCCGCCACCTTCGCCGCCGTGCAGGGGCACGCAGCCCAGGTGGGTGCACACGCCCATCACCACCAGCCACGCGGGTTTTTGCACGCGTTTGGCATCGGGTTCGGGGTCCATGGTGCTGGTGGCGTCCGCCGCTTGGGCGGCGGCAATTTGGGTGGCGTTGCGGTGCCAAATAAACACCGGTTTGCCTTGCCACAACACGGTTTTGCTTTCGCCTTCGGGGATGCCCGACACGTCCACATCCACCGTGGCCATGGCCGCCACATCCCGGCTGGGGGCCATGCTGGACACAAAGGGAATGACGCACGCGGCCGCGCCAGCCGCCCCAAAGGCGGCGGTGGTGGTGGTGAGAAACTGGCGGCGCTCGGCATCAACCTCGGCGGCGGTGGGGGGAACGGTTGTTTTGGCCATAGGGGTAGGGTCTTTCGGTTGGTATGTTGGCCGCAACCTACCAAAACAAACAAGGCCCTACAAGGGCCTTGGTGATAGCTTGGGCGGTGTTATTTGGCTTGAGTATCGTCAATTTGGGTACCATGGAATGTGAGAGTATCGATTTCTTGATCAACGCTGGGGGAAAGACGCTCCATAAGTCCTGGAAACATGTGCCGCAAGCGACTTTGAGATTGGCGTTGGTTTGTCGCTAAAAGGTTATCCATGTATGATTTGGTGTAGGTAACGTTTGTAGAGACGGCGCTTGTTTGAGCCGTTGTTTGTGTGTTGGGGTTGAGCGACATAATTATTCCTTTCCTTGGGCCATGCGGGTTAAGTCGTGAGTTGCGGATGCTAAGGATGCTTGGTGGTAAGCAACATCGCTTCGAGCATCTTGGCGGCGCTGCTCAAGGATAGAAAAACCACCTATAAAAGTCAGGCTTTGAAGGGCCGTATAAACGTTTGCTTGAAGTTCTGCAAAACGCACACGAAATTCTTTTCTGCTGAGTTCGCTACGTGCGGCACGTGATACGTCCATACAAAAATCTCCCTTGGTAGGGAGATATATAGTACCAAACATGCATGTTTTCAAGAGGGTTAGATTTTATGCTGGGTGGTGTAGGCCTTGGAGGACAAAATGAACTGCACCCCATGGCGCCCGGCGCTGTCAATCAGCACAGGAGCCTTCAGGTTGGCGGTCAGGTAGTAGCTGTCGCCGTTGTCATACAAAGTGAGGATGGAAAGCAGTTGGGTGTCCGTCTTGGGCATTTTGGTTTCGGCTAAGGCTTCGTCGGCGTCCACGCTGTCAATTTTCAGGCCCAGAACTTTGGGGTCGGCCACTAAAAAGGCCACGGCGGGTTCGTTGACGCATTGCATCAGCAAAATGGGGCTTTCATCCACGCCGGGCAAGCGGGCCAGGCCAAAGCTGGTGCATTCGCGGAAGCCAAACAGGCCTTGGGGAAAGCTGACCAAACGGTCTTTGCGCAGGCGCACTTCGCCAAAGCGGGTGGCAAACACCAGTTCTTCGCCCGTATCCGCCACCATGGCGGGGGTTGCGGCTTGGTTAGAGGGCATCGTCGTCGCTTCCGTTGTCATTAAGGCGGGTTGGTTCATGGCCAGTTGTCCTTGTTGTTAAGGTTGTGGGTGATGGTAACGTGCGCAGCACCTCTGCCAACGGTCTTGCAGAACTCGTGCCAACTGCGGCAGCGCGGTTTTCGGCTTGTATTTTGGTAAACAACTCTTCACGGTACACGGTGTTGCCTTCGGGGAATTCAAACCCCAGCTTCACGCGCCCGCCACGGATATCCACAACTTTCACGGTAATGCTACCATTGATAACAATGGCTTCGTCCGGGCGGCGGGTAATCAGCAACATGGTGGCGCGGGCCCTTGGGTTTATGGTTTTACAAGGGCTATACTACCTGCTTATCGTAAAAAGTCCAGCAGGGAGAGTTGGTTGATGCGCGTGATGATGAGCATGCTGGATTCCAGCGTGGCCTGCTGCTGGGAAAATTTGGTAAGCGCCTCGGATACATCCACCTTTTCCAACCCGTCCAACTGTTCTTGGGAGAAGGTTTTTTGATTGTCCAGCCGCGTGCCCAGTTGGTCCAGCGTGTTGATTTGCCCGCCCACGCGGCCTTGCAACACGGAAAGGTCTTTCCGGACGGTTTGCAAGGTGGAAATGGCGTTATCAATATCGGCCAGCGAGTTGTTTTCCAGCCCGTACCATAAAGCTTCCAACCCCGCTTTCATGCCCGCAAAGGCGTCTTCGTCGCCCGTGGCGCCGTATTGCAGCGTGCTGCCAGGGCCGGTGATAACACTGGGGGGGGTGGTATCACCGTTGTACCACGTGGTGGTGAGTGGCAGGCCTGGGAAGGTGGTGGCGGTGGCCGTGCCGCTCACAGGTTCGTCATCGCCATCCGAGCCTGAAAAGATATATTTCCCCTCAAACTTGGTTTTGAACAGGTTATAAAAGGTATCCGCAATGGCTTGGGCTTTGGGGGCCAGGCTGGCCCGTGTGCTGGCGCTGTTTTCGTTGCGGCCCAGGGTGGCCACGCTGGCGGCTTCGGCCAGAAGGTCGGTCATGCCCGCCAAAGCATTTTCGGCCGATTTTAAACGGTTGCTGGCGGTAGTGATGTTGGCTTGGTACACATCGGCACGGGCCAGCACGTCGCGCAGGTTTAAAATCTGGTTGCTGTCGGCGGCGGTATCCGCCAGCGTGCGGCCTTTGTAGCCGCTGGTCACTTGGTAGCTTGTGAGCGCCAAACCTTCGTTGGCGGTTTGCAAGCCGCGCAGCGAGTTTTGGTTTTGGAAGTACGTGGCGATGCGGGTAACCATGGGTATTCTCCTTACCTGATAATCGTGAGCAGGCTGTCAAACAGATCGTTGACCACCTGAATGATACGCGCGCTGGATTGAAAGCTGTTTTGGTAAATCAGCATTTGCGAAAGTTCTTCGTTCACGTTCACGCCCGACAAACTGCTTTTCAGTTGGTCAATCTGCGTGGTGAGGGATTCGGTAAAGCTTTCGCGGCTTTTAGCGTCTTTGCTGATAATAGCCAAATCGCTAATCATTTGTCCCACGTACCCCGCCGTGGTGGTGCTTTGGGCCCCTAAACCGCCGGCCGAACTGAAGCTTACCCGTGTATCCGCCATTTGGGCCATGGCCAAAGCGCTGCGGCCATCCAGGCTGGAAAGCCCGCCATCGCTGGCGCGCATCAAGGCCACGGGGATGAGATCGGGGTTGGTTTGAATAGCTGCTTTCACCGCAATGTCATTGCTATCCGTGCCTGAAAAAAACGTGTTCATGCCCAGCGTGCCAAGGGCATCGCCGCTGCGGTTGGAGATAACAAGGTATTGCCCTGCGGTAAGCGTTTGCAGCTGCAAGTAGGGCTCGCCGCTGCCGTTCACCGTGGCGGTGGCGGTAACACCGTTGGTGGCGCCAAGGGTAATGGTGCCGGCCGAGGCGTTGTCGGTAACGCTGGCAATGTTGAGTGTGCTGTTGGTGGTAATAACCACCCCTTGGCCGAAGTTAAGGGTTTGCGTGCCCGAGGCCGGTTGCACAATGGCAATCGTGCTGGTACCCGCCACCACGGCCGTGTTGGCGGCGTTGTACAGGGCTACGTGGGTGGCATCAATCCGGCGGATGGTGTAGGTGCCGTTGGGCACGGTGCCGTTGGTGGTAATGCTGGTAACGCCCAAAACCCCGGGAGAGGTGTTGGTGGTGTTGAGGGCCACATTCCCCAGCACGGCGTTGCCGTTGATGGTGGTGGCAAAATCGGCCAGCGTATAAGGGCCTGAACCTGCAAAGGTAACGGGGCTTGCGGTACCTACGGTGGTAGAGATAACTGTCCCTTGACTGTTCACAATGCTCACATCAAACGTGCTGCCCGCAAGGCTGGAATAGCCAGAGGTGAACAAGTCGGTGCTGGTGGTGGCCACGTTGGCCAAGGTGTTGGCACTGGTAAGGCTGGCCACAGGGGGGATGGACGACCCACGGCTGGAAATTTTGTTAAACTCGCTCATCAGCGTGGTGGCAAATTCGTCTAACTCGGCCAGCATGTTGGGCACGGTGGTATCGCGGATGTCAATCAGCGCTTTGATGCGCCCCGTGCTGAGGTTGTTGGTGTAAAGCGGTACTTCGTTGGCATCCAAGCTACCATCTACCTTTACGTTTTGGCTTACCACATCGCCAAACGTGCCGCTGCCGGGGGCACGCTTCAGTTGCACGTAGCTGCTTTCGTCCAGCAGCTTGCGGCCGCTTTCGGTGAGCACGCGGAGCGAGCTATCCCCCGTTTGGGTAACGCTGATGCCGAACAGTTTGGAGAGTTCTTTTACGGCATTGTCGCGGGCGTCTTGCAAATCGTTGGTGTTGCCGCCGCCCACGTTGCTGGCGTTTTGTAAGGCGATTTCGCGGTTCAGGTCGTACACCCGTTTAATCAGGTCGTTGGCATTCACCAGCTCGTCGGTAATTTGCTCATCCGTAAGAGTTTGGATGGTATCGAGATCGGCGTTCACGTTGCGGATGGTATCGGTCAGCAGAACGGCGCTTTGCATGGCGTTGCGGCGCAGCGCCCCATCGGCGGGGCTGTTGGCCAGCTGGCTCATGGCGGCAAAGGTTTTGTTCACCAAATCGTCCAGCCCGCCATCGGCGCTGGCATTGCTGAAGGCACCTTCCACGTTGTCCAGCTGGGTGCGGCGGGTGGTGGCGTAATCCAGGTCAGAAACCGCGTTTAGACTGCGGTTTTCTAAAAAGCGGTCGGTAATGCGCTGAATAACCGATAAATCTACCCCAGCCCCAAAGCCGTTGTAACTTACGGCCTCGCCCTGTTGCACTTGGCGGGTAAAGCCCGTGGTATTGGCGTTGGTAATGTTGTGGCTTACCGTACCAAGCCCGGCTTGGGCATACTGCATGCCACCGGTGGCAATACGAAGGGCGCTGGTTAGGGTCATACAGGCTTAAATGCAGGTATCGTGCCAACAGGCAGGTCTGTTAAACCACTGCCCCCACCACCGTAGTGCCCGCGCTACCGTGTTTAATGGCCCCGTAGGCGTTGTAGGTGGTGACACGGGGTTGGGCGGCTTCAATGGTGTCCCTTATCATCACCAGCATATCGGCCCGTATTTTGTGGGCGGCGCGGAGCATCATTTCGTTTTGGGCGGCAAGGGTGCGGAAAGCTTCAATCTCTTCCGAAAGCCTCAACGCCACGTTTTCCACTGTGCGGTTGCCCCGGAAGTTATCCTTGTGGCCTTTAATATCGGAAAGCAGTTTTTCCAGCCGCAATGCCAACCGCTTTTTGTTCAGCAAACGGGCCTCGCTTTGGGCGGTGCTGTGGCGGGTTAGCCCTTGGTTTTCTTCCAGCATCAGGCCCATCAGGTCGCGGCAGGTTTGGCTGGCTTCCATCATTTGGATGACGATGCCAGGTTGGTTGGGGGTTGCGGTGGCCATAGGCGTTCTCCTTGGTTATTTGTACGTTGTAAAGCGGGTGTTGGCGGGGTTGGCGTTCAGCTGTTCTTGCTGTTGCAACAGCTCGGCGTACACGGCATCGGCAATGCCAAAGCCGCCGCGCTTGGCGATGGACTTACCCATCTGTTCATCCAGCAAACTGGCAAAAATAGCTTCGCCTTGGCCGCCACCAAAGGTCTCGGTGTCGGATAAATCCGGCCGCGTAAGGCTAATAAACTGTTGCACGTAGTAGGCTTCAAACTCTTGCGCTTTTTCCCGCAGTTTGGCCTTGGTAACGTCGCTCACGTTGCTGCCCACCGTGGGGATGGCGGGGGCCGCAAGGTTGAGGGCGGGCGCGGAAAGAGTTGCCATTAGAGGACGACCAATTCGGCATTCAAAGCCCCAGCCGCTTTGATGTTTTGCAAGATGGAAATCACGTCGCGGGGTTTCACGCCCAAGGCGTTCAGGCCGCCCACCAAGTCGGTTAAGCTGGCGGCACCGGCCAGCACGCGGAACTTCCCTTTGTTGGCATCGTCATCCACTTTGATGCTTTTGGTGGTGTCCACCTTCACCGTTTCGCCCGCCACGTTGAAGCTGAAGGGCTGGCTCACCTCGGTTTGCTCCACAATGCGGATGGTCAGGTTGGCGTGGGAGATAGCGACGGGAGAAAGTGTCACGTTCTCGCCCATCACAATCGTCCCCGTTTTTTCGTCAATCACCACGCGGGCCTCGGTGGTGGGTTCTACCAGCAGGTTTTCCACTTTGTAAATCAGGGCGGCCAGTTCGGGTTGAAAGCGGGCGGGCACATCCACATCCACCACGCTGTTATCGCGGGCTTGGGCAATGTCGCTTTTCAAAGCCGTGTTGATGGCATCCTGCAATCGCTTGGCGGTGGTAAAATCGGGCTGGCGGAGCACGAATTTCAGCTTGTTGCCCAGTTGGGCCAGCTCAAAGCCTGTTTCTTTTTCAATGGTGGCGCCTTCGGCAATGCGGGCCACCGTGGTGTGGTTTTTGCTGATGCTGCTGCCATCTTTCCCCGTAGCCTGAAACCCACCCACCACCATGGCACCTTGGGCCACGGCGTAGGTTTGTCCATCGGGGCCGCTCAAGGGCGTTGCCAACAGCAAACCACCTTCCAAACTTTTGGCATCACCCAAGCTGCTCACGGTTACGTCCAGTCGCCCGCCTTGGCGAGCAAGGCTTGGCAGCTTGGCGGTGACCATCACGGCGGCCACGTTTTTGGTTTTGATTTTATCCAGCACGTCTTTGGCGTTCACACCCAAGCGCTCCAGCATGTTGGCCAGGCTTTGCTTGGTGAAGGGGATGCCATTGGGGCTATCCCCCGTGCCCGCCAAGCCCACCACCAGGCCGTAGCCCACCAGCACGTTCTCACGTACACCCTCAATATCCGCCAAGTCTTTCACTTTCACGTTGGGGGCGGCCATGGCACTGCCCGCCAGCATCAGCATGCCCAGCACAATCCAGGCCAGCAAAGCCTCACGGAACACCCCTTGGGTGTAGGGCAAAACGAGGGTTTTGAAACGGGTCATAGGGCTCTCCTTGGGCTGAGAATGCAGGATGCGTGCCAAGTATAGGGCAAACGTAGACGAACTGATGAAAGGCCTTAAAGTATACAGTAAATGTCAGCTTCCTTAAGGGTTTGCACCATAAGGAGAGGTATGAAAAGCCTCATTACCTGTCTTACGCGTTATCCTAAAGCTTGGCCTTTGTACGCCATGGTACTGGCTTTGGCGTTTGGTATTGGGTTGTACATGGCCCTTACCGCCGCCATGGCAAGTCAATATGCTTGGAGTTATAAGGTATTGGCGAATATTTATCTGGCAGGCGGTGTGGGGGCGTTTTTAGGCTTGCTGGCCGTAGGTAAAACAGCCGCAATTTCAGTTTCGCGCTATTTTTTCCAAAGCTTTGGGGCGCTTATGGTGTGTGCTGTTATCATGGTATGGATATGGCCAGAGAGCTGGCTGGTATGGGGTGTTTTCAGCTTTATCAAAGGGCTTTCGCACGCCTATTTTTATCATGGAACCCGGGTGTTGTTGGTTCACAAGGCAAAATCTGCCGACTACGGGTATCTTTTTTCGATCAAATACTTTTGCTTGTGTTTGGGGTCTATCGTCAGTCCACTCTTAGCGGCTTATGTGAATACTGGAAGTGCTTTAGGCCTGTACATGTCCATGTATGCCCTTATTGGTATGTTGGGGTATGCCGTTAATTTAAGTATCAAGGCCAAACACGTTGAATATAAGGTACGTTATACACTTCGTAAAA
>JBAQUT010000088.1:0-7949 GCA_049297695.1 Alphaproteobacteria bacterium
TCACGCAACCGCACATGATGCGGATTGAACTGCGGTTAGAGGGTAGCAAGGGTATTCCCGATGGTAAGGCAAGCGGGTTAAGCAAAGTCAAAAACCGCTGGGGGTACATCTACCCCGTGGCCATTGCCGACCTCGCTAAGGCCATCCCCGCCCTTGCCGACCCAATGCAGTTGGAAGCGGTCAAGCAATATGGGCTTCATGTCTATTTGCAGGGCCTTTCACGCTACAAACGCACCAAGTACCGTAAGGCTCTTCAGGAACTCCCAACCCCTGCATGGTGGAACCCTGATGTCATGTGGCAGGAGTGCTTGCAAGCCGTAAAAGATGCCCCATTCATTTCGCTCACGGTGAAAGAGAAGGGTAACAACCCTTACAACTTGGGCAATAGCTAGAAGCTCTACAACCAAGGCAAAACATAGGTAATCAATGAAAAAGACAACCGGTCAAATGAAGGTTTGAGGGTTATGATGGATATGCTGTTGGCTGTGAATGAGATGTTGGGGCCTGCAACTTGCACACCCACTAGACCCACACGTAACCAAGGAAAGTCATACCTAATCACCCAACAAGACAACCGAGGAAAAGTAAGGTTTAAGGGTTATGCTGTTGGCTGTAAGTGAGAGTTGGGGCCTACAACTATGGCATAAGCTAGACCACCCCGTAGTCCAGACAAATCATAAACAATCAAACAAAAAGACAACCGAAAGAAACACCACATGGAATACCGAGTAAGTATCCAAACCAGATGAAGAGGGTTTAAACACCACGCGGGAACAAGCACTAAGATATTCTGTAGCATTATGATATAAAAGGACATTCGGGCAAGCGCTTGCAAATAATCCTTGTCAGCCCCCGTCCAGAGAGCACGCTGGCCGCATGAAAACCCCCATCATCCCCCTTGACCGTTGGATAGCCGCATCGCTCTTGCAAAAGGCCATCCGCCGAAACCACCCCACCCACGCCATGCGAGCAGCGCACTGTTTGTTGGAGATGGCACCCGCGTATCTGGTACGGCGGTTGGGGGTGATTGTGGTGGAAGACATCGGCCCCGCCAATCTGCCGTTGGTGCAAGCGTATCTTGACCATGTTCCGGAACTGATGGCGTACCCCCGCCTCACGCTCCCATGGGTGGAGCGTATGTGCGGCAGCCTTAAATCCCGTCTTTTGTGCGATCTCAGTTTCGTGGCCGCCACCCATCCCACCGCCAAGCAGCAGGCGTTTGAGTATGGGTTCATGCCGACCTCCACCTTGCTGGAATGCCTGACCTACGAACCCGATTTGCTCACCCGTGCGGTGCTGCTGCGGTGCTTGTCCTTCAAAGACGTGTGCGCGTGGGTGGAGCAGCGCCATGGCCCCACAATGGCCGACACGCTCCGCCGAGCACGGCGCTTAGGAACGGAGAACATGGAGTTAGGCCTGCCGTTGGTGACGGGGGAACAACCCACTCACATCGTCACGATGTCACTGCCGCCGCCCGACCTGCTGCATGGCATCCCAACCTATGCTCTTGAGCAACATACAAGGCTTGGCTTGCGGGCGTACCGCCAGTTCCTCAATCACCTGCCAGACATCAACCTGCCCCATCGCGTGAAGTTGCATGTCGTGGGCGAGATTTTGTTTGCGCTGGAAAGCGGGTTACTTGACCGCGAATCCATCTTCACCAGCCACGAAAATCTTAAACCGCTGGTGTGGGAGAGCTTCACCCCGCAGGGCCATGATGCTAGCCACATGGCCGCTTGGATTGAGATGGTGCAGGCACGGTTGCCCCTGCTGGCCAAGTGCAAGCGGCAGGTTTTTACCCCACATAATCTCTCATTATCGGAGCCAAAATAATGACCCATTTGACCACCCTGCCACCGCAAACCCAGCTTGCTTACGAACGCCTGCGGGAATATGTCTCGGCGGCAGATACCCCCAACACCCTCAAAGCCTATCAGTCAGATTTAGACCACTTCCGCGTATGGGGCGGCACCATCCCAGCCCAGCCGTTGTTGGTGGCGGATTATCTTGTGGCCCATGCTGAACGCCTTACCATGGCTACGCTGCGTAGAAGATTGGTTGCTATCGGACGGGCGCACACCACCTATGCCTTGCCCAACCCCGTGCCCACCGAACTGGTGCGGCTGACCATGAAGGGCATCGCCCGCAAACACGGCAAACCCCAGCACCCCATGAAGCCGCTGTTGAAAGAAGACGTCCTGCGGATACTGGCCTGTATGGGCGACAGCCTCCGCGACAGTCGCGACAAGGCCCTGCTGCTCATCGGGTTTGCGGGTGGGTTCCGCCGCAGCGAACTGGTGGGCATCACCGTGGCTGACTTGGACTACCGCCGCGAGGGCGTGGTCATTACGCTGCCCCGCTCCAAAACCGACCAAGAGGGCCACGGGCGCAAAGTCGGCATCCCCTACGGGCGTGGCACGGTCTGCCCCGTCAAAGCCCTCAACCTGTGGCTAAAGGTCACAGGCATCACCGACGGCCCCATCTTCCGCCAAGTGGCCAAAGGTGGCAGGTTGGCTGGAGCCCTCTCCGCACACGCGGTGGCCGACATTGTGAAGGAGCGGGCCATCGAAGCAGGCTTGGATGCCACCGACCTCGCCGCCCACAGCCTCCGCAGCGGCATGGTCACATCCGCCACCCAAGCGGGGTTCGCAAGCCACAAAATAATGGCCCAGACTGGCCATACCAGTCTCGAAACCCTCCACCGCTACATCCGCGATGCAGACCTGTTCACCAACAACGCAGGAGGGCTGTTCTGATGAATGATATCCACGCTCGTATCTACAAAAACCTGATTGCCGCCCTTGGACGGGGAGACGATCCCCACCAGTGGCCTGACGCATGGAAACTGGAGCGGGAACCCTATCAACCCCTCCACGTAGACGTGCTGGAACGCACCGCCGAACATGTCACCATAGCACTGGCCCACTATTACGAGCAAAACGGTGACTTGGTGCCCGACCCTGATATGCAAGTACGGCTGTTCCCCCAACAAAAGATGGCCGAAGCCCTGACGTTCCAAAACAGTCTCGTTTACACTGAGGTCTACCCCATCATTGACGGCAAACGCATGGTACGGCTCAACGCGAAGGTTGACCTGAATAAGTTTTTGGAAGGATGGGTACGGAATATTCGGAGGCAGTTTGGTCAACCTTGAAATAAAGGCCGATAAAGTGCTGACTTATGCATCGTATTTCAGTATGATGCGCCACATGTTCAAAGGCTTGCTGTTCACCACCGATTTCCTGCATGAAGGCATCCAGTCCACCCGCCTGTGGCAAGAGATTGATAATGCCGAGTTTACCGCCTTCAAAGCCAAGCTAACGAAGATATTTTCCGCCGTCAGCCCTACCGCCAAACTGGGTGAGAGCGCCACCGAGGAAGCCATTATTGAGCCAACTCTCCGCGCTGTCGGTTGGGAGCAATACAGCCGTGGTATCACCGCCGCCCGTTCTGGCCGTGCAGATGTGCCCGATTTTGCCTTGTTTGAAGATGGTGAGGCCAAAGGCCGTGCCCTAGCGGCAGATGCAGGCGAAGCCTACCGCCACAGCGCCAGCATTCTGGAAGCCAAAAAGTGGAACCGCTACCTAGACCGCGCCCCCAACGCTCGCGATGACAACAGCGACAAGGAAGTGCCTTCTACACAAATCCTTCGCTATATGAGCCGCGTGGAAACCTTGAGTGACCGCCGCGTGCAGTTCGGCATCCTCACCAATGGGCGGCTATGGCGGTTGTACTGGCAGGGTGCCCGCTCCCGTTCCGAGGATTATCTTGAGATTGACCTGCCCATTGCCCTTGGGTTGGCGGGGTATCAGGCGGACTTCACCCAAACTGCCGAAGGTGCCGACCATGCCCTCAAGGTCTTCTGGCTGCTGTTTGGGCATAAAGCCTTCTTGCCATTCAACGCCGCCCGTTCAACTTTCCACCAGTTCGCGCTGGATGAAGCCCGTCATTGGGAAGCCCGCGTCACCAGCAAGCTGTCCGATGCTGTGTTCACCGACGTGTTCCCCGCTTTGGTGCGTGGGCTAGCAAAACATGACCCCGACGCTAAAATCAAAAGCCCCGCCTATCGCGAGGAAGTCCGCCAAGCTGCCTTAACCATGCTCTACCGCCTATTGTTCATCTTCTACGCCGAAGACCGCGAACTGTTGCCCGTGCGGAGCGCCAAGTATGATGATTACGCCCTGCGTAAAGTACGGGAAGAAGTCATGCGGCGGTTGGATGCGGACGATGCCTTGAGCGACACACGCAGCACGTTCTTCACCAGCCTCACCGAACTGTGCGAGGGGATTGATAAAGGCGACAAAGCCATTGGCCTCCCCCCTTACAACGGCGGCTTGTTTGATAGCAAACGCAGCCCGCTGCTCACCCGCACCAAACTGCCCGACAGCATCACCGCCCGCGTGGTGGATGGCCTCTCCCGTACCCGCGAAGGCCAAGGCCGTAAGCAATGGATAAACTACCGCGACCTTTCCGTGCAGCAACTTGGTAGCATTTACGAACGCCTGCTAGAGTTCCGCTTGGTGGTGGACGATGACCATATCGGCATTGAACCCAACGCCTTCGCCCGTAAAACCAGCGGCAGCTACTACACCCCCGAAGTGCTGGTGCGGCTGGTGCTAGAGCAAGCCGTTGGCCCCTTGCTAGCCGAGAAGCGCAAAGCCTTTTATACCGCCGTGGATGCAGGCAAGCCCGCCAAGGAGCTGGCCAAACTAGATCCTGCCACCGCCATGTTGGAGCTTAAAATCTGCGACCCTGCCATGGGCAGCGGGCATTTCCTTGTTAGCCTCGTGGACTACATGGCCGACCAGATTTTGGAAGCCATCACCAAGGCTACCGATTACGCCGAAGCAAAGGATGTGGATTACCACTCGCCCTTGCTCACCCGCCTTGCCACCATCCGCCAAGCCATCCTGAAAAACGCCACCGACAACGCGTGGGACGCCCGCGAAGACCAACTGGAGGATAAACACCTTATCCGCCGCATGGTGCTGAAAAAGGTGATTTACGGCGTGGACAAAAACCCCATGGCGGTGGAGCTGGCCAAGCTCTCTCTGTGGCTGCACACGTTCACGGTGGGGGCACCCTTGAGCTTCCTAGACCACCACCTCCGCTGCGGGGATAGCCTGTTTGGCGAGTGGGTAGGGCAAATGACCGCCAAGGCCGAACACCCCTTGTTTGTGAAGCAGCTAGCCGACGAGGCGATTGACAGCACCAAGGATATGCAAGGCATTGAAGACGCTCCCGACGCCGAGATTGCGGGCGTGAAGCAAAGCGCCAGCATGTTTGCCAAGGTGCAAGCCCACACCAAACGGCTGTACCGCTTGATGCACCTCATCCACGCCCAAAAATGGCTGGCCGACAGCGCCCTTGCCAGCGTGGTGGATGACATTGTGAACGGCCAACGTGCCCGCAGCAAAAACAGCCAATCACCGTTGGAAGCCTTTTTGATTGAAAAGGATACCCAGTGGGACAAGGCTACCAACGCCGCGCTGGCCGAGATTGAGGAACTGCTGACGGACGAAAACTTCCTGCATTGGGAGGTGGCCTTCCCCGGTGTGTGGACGGACTGGCAACAGCAAAGCCCCGTGGGTGGTTTTGACGCCGTGATTGGTAACCCTCCGTGGGACAGGATGAAGCTGCAAGAGGTGGAATGGTTTGCCGAGCGCAAGCCAGCCATTGCCATGCAGACCCGCGCCAGCGACCGCAAGCGCATGATAAAAGAAGAGCTAGAGCGCGGCACCCCGCTGGGCAAGCAATACCAACTAGCCAAACATCGCGCCGAGCGTTCCACCGAGCTGGCCCGCACCAGCGGCGAATACCCCCTGCTGGGTGGCGGTGACATCAACCTATATAGCCTTTTTGTAGAGCGTGCCCACAAACTGGTGAACCCGCATGGCATGATGGGGTTGGTCACGCCCAGCGGCATCTACGCGGACAAAAACGCCAGCGTGTACTTCAAGGGTATGGCCAGCAAAGGCCGCATTGCCAGCTTGTTTGATTTTGAGAACCGCAAGGTATTTTTTGAAGACGTTCATATGCAGTTCAAGTTCTGTATCCTCACCACAGGCGGCACGCAGCGCAGCTTCGCCGAAACCCTATGTGGCTTCCAACTCAAACGAGAAGATGTGGAGCCTGCACTCAACCCTGAACGAACCTTCCCGCTATCAGCTTCTGATTTTCTCCGCGTCAACCCTAACACGGGCACAGCCCCCGTATTGCTCACGCGGCGGGATGCCGACCTGATGCTGGCCATTCACAAACGAACCCCTGTGCTGGTGCACAAAACCTTCCACGCCGAACAGCCTGACAAGGTGAAGGACATCAAGCAGGCATGGCCCGTCAAATACACCACCATGTTCCATATGACCAACGATGCCAAGCTGTTCAAAACCCGTGCCGAGCTGGAGGCCGATGGCTTTTACCAAGCTGGCCCAAGCCTGCTGAAAAAAGGCCCCACCGAATACCGACCGCTTTATGTGGGTAAGATGATTTGGCACTTTGACCACCGCGCCAGCAGCGTTGGGGTAAATGAAGACGCCCTGCATGTAGCCGCCAACAGCGACTATACCACGCCAGCCCAACACCAAGACCCTGCCTACACGCCCGAGCCGCAATATTGGGTGGATTGGGCAGAAGCACAGCCCAAGTTAGGCAGCTTGGGCTATTTGCTCACCTTCCGCGACATCACTAATGCGACCAACGCCCGCACAATGGTAGCCAGCATCATCCCCGCCAGCTCTTGCGGCAACACTCTGCCTATCTTGCTACCCGAAAATGGTAATGCCGATGGTTATGTCACCACGGCCAGCACGCTTGCGGCGAACTTTAGCGCTTTTGCTTTTGATTATATTGCACGTATGAAAGCACAGGGTACTCACCTCAACTGGTATATTGTAGAGCAGTTGCCTGTACTGCCCCCCAAAGCCTACGAGCAAAAGTTCGGCAAGGAAACCGCCGCCGAGCTAGTAAAACGCAGCGTGCTGGAGCTGACCTATACCGCTAATGACCTTGAACCCTTTGCCCGCGAACTTGGCTACACAGGCCAGCCCTTTGCATGGGATGAAGACAAACGCCGTCACCTGCGGGCACGGTTGGATGCCCTGTACTTCCACCTCTACGGCCTCTCCGCCGACGATGCGGCATACATCATGGACAGCTTCCCCATCGTCCGCCGCCACGACGAAGCCGCCTTCAATGGCCGCTACCTGACCAAGGAGCTGGTGCTGGCCTACTACAAAGCCCTCGCAGCGGGGGATACGATGTCAACGATGGTGGTGCGGTGAAAAATACTTCTTGCACTTCCTCATAATCTGTGGAAAAGTAGGAAGTACAAATAGAGGGAGTTTTTGAATGAGTGTTGTAAAGTTATTTAAAACTAAATCAGTTGCCGATGCTTTAGCCGAACATGGACTACCAGATGAGGCAGTATTAAAACAGTCTCTTATTGCTGGATATTTGGCAAAATCCGCTTGTACGCCACTGGATGCACCAAACTTTGCATCGTTCTTACAATGGAACACTGTAGTAAAAACTTTACGTGAGTTGACGATAGTTTTAGGTTGGAAAACTGTAAATGAAGGAATGTATGCGTTAACCGTCAACCCAGAGGGTGGAAAAGCGATTGTTGTATCCACGGGTGATGAGTTTACGGGTATAGATGGTCTTCAGTTACCGACCACAAAATCACGCAAAGGACCTAAAACCGTGAATGCCGTATTACAGAATGCGGCAATGTGCTGGGAACTTTTTGAAGAGACACTCCCCGACATTACTGAGGTTGAGCAAGCGGGACGGCAAACTTGGATTTTGCTTTTTAATACTAAAGGCGGAGTATTGCACGCGGAACTATCACTTCCAGGCTCAATAAAAGAAGGTCACATTGATGCTTGGCAACACCGCATTATCCTTTCTGAATCACCATTAAGAGGCTCCCTTGACCTCCCTGAAAC